>JAEVZM010000433.1 GCA_023392225.1 Pseudomonadota bacterium | reverse complement strand
GTTCCGAGCGGGAGATGGATCTCGTTTGCCGTCTCAACGGTTGAGCCGTCCGGCATCTCGTAGGCGATCCGCCACCAGAACTGCTCCGCCGAAATCCGGACGCGGATGTCGGGCTCCTCGTCGCGGGTCCAGGCCGGCAGCAGGGACAGCCCCACGACCAGCAGGGCCGCGAGCACGACGGTCGGAAACGCGACACCACCAATCAGGATGAAGCGGTCCGCGAAGCGCTCGGTGCGGGGGCGGCGCCTGCCGAGGATCGCGTAGACGGTGACGCCGATGACGGTCAGCCAGATTGCCGCTCCCGCACCGGTCATCAGCCAGAACAGACCGGCGACGTCAGCGGCTTCGTCTCCGGCGGGGTGGAGCGCGCTCTGGGTTCCGTTGCAGGCCGCCGTGGCGAGGCAAAGGCCCATGATCACAAAGGGTCGCGCGCCAGGCTGGCCCATCCGGTCCGATGCACTCCTCGATGTTTTTGCCCTCAAGGAGGGAACGCAACACGTCGCGAGGAGTTCCCCGACAATGCACCAACAACACGAGGACACGCCGGCATGACCGATGCTGCTCGCCGCAATCCAATCCTCACGGGGTATCTCTACGTCGTTGCGGCGGTGATGCTGGTATGCGGTGTCGTCATTGCGGCGGGGGGTGTTTGGCTGCTCGCCCTGGGCGGTTCGTTCTACTACCTCCCGGCGGGGCTCGGCCTGATCTTGTCGGCCTGGCTCCTCTTTCAGAGGCGGATGCTGGGCTTCTGGATCTACCTCCTGGTGTTCGGGCTGACCGTGCTGTGGGCGCTCTGGGAGCGCGGCTTCGACGGCTGGGCGCAGGTGCCGCGCCTGGTGGCGCCGTCGCTCATCCTCGTCCTCCTCCTGATCGCCCTTCCGGTGCTGAACGCACATCTGAGGGCGCGTCGCGCCGTGGTCGCCGGTCTCGCCGCGCTTGTCGTGACCGCCGCCGCCGCGCTCTGGGTGCCGGCGCTCGTCGTCCCCACCGTCCTCGCGCAGTCGGACCCGGCACCGGCCGAAGCCGCGTCCCCGCCGCCGGTCGCGCCGACTGCCCAGTCCGAGGAGCCGGCGCCTGCCGCAGCGCCCGACCCTGGCCCTTCCGACGCAGTCGAGCCTTCGGAAGCGGCCGCCGCCACGACATTGCCCGCGGCCGCGACGCGACAGCCGCAGCCGGTGCTCGAGACCGGGGCGGACTGGCCTGCTTATGGCGGCACCTACCACGCCGAGCGGTATACCCCGCTCGACCAGATCACGCCCGCCAACGTCGCCGACCTCGAGCAGGTCTGGCAGTACCGCACGGGCGACATGCCGACCGCAGAGAGCGAGGGCAAGTATTCGCCCGAGAACACGCCGCTGAAGGTCGGCGACACGATGTTCGTCTGCTCGGCGATGGGCATCGCCATCGGCGTCGATGCAGCGACGGGCAAGGAGGAGTGGCGCTTCGATCCCAAGGTGTCGCCGGACGCCATTCCCTACGGCGCGACCTGCCGCGGTGTCGCTTACTACGAGGTGGCTGGCGCCGCGCCCGACGATCCCTGCGCGCATCGCATCGTTTGGGGGACGCTCGATGCGCGGCTCATCGCCGTCGACGCCGAGACCGGGGCGCCCTGCACCGACTTCGGCGAGAATGGCGAGGTCTATCTCGACAGGGGCATCGGCGAAACGGTACCGGGCTGGTATTCGATCACGTCCGCCCCCACCATCGTGCGCGGCGTGGTCGTGCTCGGTGCGCAGGTCAAGGACGGCCAGGCCGAGGACGCGCCATCGGGCGTCATCCGCGGCTATGACGCCGTCAGCGGGGCGCTCGCCTGGGCGTGGGACCTCGGCAATCCGGAGCTGACCGGGATGCCGCGCGATGGCGAGACCTACACCCGCGGTACGCCGAACATGTGGACGACCGCTACAGGGGACGAACAGCTCGGCCTCGTCTACTTGCCGCTCGGCAACTCGTCGGTTGACTATTACGGGTCGAACCGGAGCGAGGCGGAGAACGAGTTCGCCACGTCCCTCGTGGCGATCGACGTCACGACCGGCAAGCCGGCATGGCACTTCCAGACGGTCCATCATGACGTATGGGACTACGACCTCGGCAGCCAGGCGACACTGGTCGACTTCCCATCCGCCGACGGCACCGTCCCCGCGCTCGTCCTGCCGAGCAAGCAGGGCGACCTCTATGTCCTTGATCGGCGGACCGGCGAATCGCTCTTTCCGGTCGAGGAACGTGCCGTGCCGCAGGGCGGCGTCGAGCCGGACTACATCGCGAAGGTGCAACCCTTCTCGGGCTACCACACGCTTGCCAAGCCGCCGCTCACCGAGGCCGACATGTGGGGCATGTCGCCGATCGACCAGCTTTGGTGCCGCATCCAGTTTCGGCAGGCGGCCTATGACGGCCAGTACACGCCGCCGACGAGCGACCGCTACTGGATCCAGTATCCCGGCTACAATGGCGGCTCGGACTGGGGCGGCATCGCCGTCGACCCGACACGCGGCATCATCGTCGCCAACTATAACGACATGCCGAACCACAACCGCCTGATCCCGCGGGAGGAAGCCGACGAGGCCGGCCTGAAGCCGATCAACGCACCGGGCGCCGGCGGCGAGACCCCGCTCGGCGAAGCCGGGCCGCAGACCGGCTCGCCCTACGCGATCCAGGTCAATGCGGGATGGCGCGAGGACTTCACCGGCCTTCTCTGCAAGGAACCGCCCTATGGCGGCATCCGGGCGATCGACCTCGCCACCGGCAAGACGCTGTGGGACCGCCCCTTCGGCACCGCACGACGGAACGGTCCCTTCGGTATCCCGAGTATGCTGCCGATCGACATCGGCACGCCGAACAATGGCGGCTCGGTGGTGACCGCAGGCGGCCTCATCTTCATCGCAGCGGCAACGGACGACCTGTTCCGCGCCATCGACATCGAGACCGGCGATACCCTGTGGAGCGTGGCGCTGCCCGCCGGTGGCCAGGCCAATCCGTTCGTCTTCGAGGTGGACGGCAGAGAGTTCGTCGGGATCATGTCGGGTGGCCATCATTTCATGGAAACGCCGGTAGGCGACCAGGTGACGGTCTGGGCCCTGCCCGCGCGATGAGGGCCGACGAGGCGACCGCGGCGCCCCACGGCTATTCGCGTCTGCAGATCGTGCTGCACTGGACGATCGCAGCACTGGTCGTCGTCCAGCTCGTCTACAACGAGCCCATGCAGAGGGCGTTCTACGAGCGGCTTGGTGGCGACGGCACCGCCGTTGGCGGCGGGGCGCTGGTCCATATCGCGCTCGGCAGCACCGTCCTCGCCCTTGCCGTGCTCCGGCTTTTCGTGCGGGCGCGCCGCGGCGTCCCGGCGCCCCACGCGGACAATCCCCTCATCGTGACCTGGGCGGGCCAGGCGACGCACGCCGCGCTCTATTTCATGATCTTCGCCATGCCGCTCAGCGGCCTCGCCGCCTGGTTCGTCGGCTCCGAGACGGCGGCCACGCTGCACGAGGCTGGCCGTCTGATCCTCATCGTCCTCATCGGGCTGCATGTCCTCGGTGCGCTCGCTGAGCACTTCGTCCTCCGCAACGATGCCTTCGCGAGGATGCTGGGCCGGGGCGAGGACCGCGAGATACCTGCAGATATCCCGCGATCCTGATGGCGACTGCCGTCTTCCGGACCTCATCTTAGTCGAAGGCGAGGGGCGGAGGCACGGAACGCATGAGCTCCGTGGGCAGCGCATATCGATGCATCTTTTGGCCCCATCGCCTCGAGACGCTGGACCGGCTTCTCCGTCGTCACCGCGCTTCAGCGGATCGGAGGCGGCAAAGGGCCGGGTTGCCGCCAGCGTCGAGCACGGCCCGAGGCAGGTCGCCCTGGCGGTCATGTCGCCGGGCTGCCGCAACCCGGGTCGTTCCTGGAGCGTCTCGTCGCGACGAATGCGACAGGACAATCGACGGGGCGCTGCGACATTGGCTTGCGATTCCCGCTCGGCCTCGGCAATACTGCCGATCGGGGTGGTGTTTGCGTAAGAGTCGGATTCCGTAAGGGGGACCGCTCTCGGGGCTATCTCTTTTGACCACCACGCTCACCAGCCTGCTCGCCAACCTCGGGATCATCTTCACCCTGGTTGGCATCTGGAGCCTTTGCCTCAACTGGAGCTTCACCCAGTCGAGGATCGCGCGGAAGATCGCCGTCGCGATCGCCGCTGCCGCGTGCGCCATGCTTCTGATGTCCCTGCCCATCCAGGTCGCCAAAGGGGTGATCTTCGACCTCAGGGCCGTGCCGATCGCCCTCAGCGGATTCTTCGCGGGCCCCGCCGTGGGCGTGGCAGTGGGCGCCTTGACGGCAGCCTATCGCCTCGGCCTGGGCGGCGTTGGTGCCTGGCCGGCGGTCGCCGGAATCCTCTTGACCACGGCCGTCGCCGTCGCCGGCAGGACGCTCCTCGGGAAGCGCCCGGTGTCCACGGCCTCGCTCATTCTGCTCGGCGGGGCCGCAGCGGCCGCGAACCTGCTCGGGCCGCTCCTGCTCCCGGAAGATCTTCGATGGCACGTCATGGAGAAGGTCGCCCTGCCAACGGTCTTGGTCGTGTTCATCGCCATCGTGTTCATCGGCGAGATGATCGCGAACGATCTGCAGCGGAGGAAGGTCGTCGAGAGCCTGCGCACCACCGAAAAGCGGCTCTACGAGGCCAACCGCAGCCTGACCGAGATGGCACACATCGACGGGCTCACCGACATCGCC
The DNA here is from genome assembly GCA_023392225.1 of Pseudomonadota bacterium. Lineage (GTDB taxonomy): Bacteria > Pseudomonadota > Alphaproteobacteria > Rhizobiales > Kaistiaceae > Bauldia. Next base: position 19,657 of record JAEVZM010000433.1, on the reverse strand, counting down.
AACAGACGCGCCTTCGACCAGGCAATCGCGGCGGAGATCGGGAGGAGCCAACGGGCCAGCGCGCCGCTGAGCCTCCTCCTCCTGGACGTCGACAACTTCAAATCGTTCAACGACCAGTATGGCCACCTCGCCGGCGACAATTGCCTGCGAATGATCGCCGCCATCATCCAGTCAACGCTCCGTCGGCCTGGCGACCTCGTTGCCCGCTTCGGCGGTGAGGAGTTCGCCATCCTCCTCCCCGGGACGGACTCGGCAGGCGCCGTCGCCGTCGCCGAGCGGATCCGCACTGCGATCGTCGGGCTGGCCATCGAGCATGAGGGCGTGCCGTCCCGGATCGTGACCGTGAGCATCGGCGTCGCGATGACATCCGGTCCCGTCGAGCCCGGGACGTCCAAGGAGCTGATGCGACAGGCCGACGAGGCGCTTTACGAGGCAAAGGGCTCCGGTCGCGACAAGGTCATGGTCTACGACAGCGTCCGGCCGGACCTCGCGGCAGCGGGCAGCGCGTGACGGCGCCCCCTCAGCAAGCCTCTCGCGCGCAAGGGGGCTTGAGCCCACCCGCCCTCGTCACGACGATAGATGCGGCGTGAAGGCGAAGAAGCGGCGGGGATTGTCGGTGAGCCAGCCGCGATAGCGCGCCGCACCGACGCCGAGCGCCTCGAAGCGGTCGGCCAGCGCGCCGAGGAAATGGCGATAGCCGGGCCCGCCATGGACATGCCAGTAGGACCGGCGGGCGAGATCGCCGCTGATCATCAGCTGCGGTCCGTGCCCGGCCTCGGCCAGCGCCGCGACGAGCGCGATGCGGGTCTCGTCGGGCAGGTACTTCGCCTTGGTGAACTGATCGAAGCCAAGGAACACGCCACTCGCCGCGACCTCCTTGAGGTAGCCGGGATCCGGGTTGAGGTCGAGATGGCCGATCAGGATGCGATCCGGTGCGACGCCGAGCCCGGTCAGCAGCGCCACCTGGCCGTCGGCCCAGCGTCCCTTCTCGGTGTGGGTGCTGATCGGCGCGCCTGAGGCGTGGTGCGCCTCGGCCGCCGCCTCGAAGACACGGCGCTCATCCGGTCCCGGGCCCTCCAGCCCCCCGGATGAAGCCTTGATCAACCCGGCGCGGACGCGGGTGCCGTCAATACCGGTGGTCACGTCGGCGATCATCCAGCGGGTGATCGCATCCGTCGTCATGTCGTGGCTGATGCGGTCGGCGAACCTGCCCTTGTTGAAGCCCGTGGCGGCGACGACGTGGACGCCGGCCGCACGCGAGATGCGGGCGAGAGCGGCGGCGTCGCGGCCGTAGTCGAGGGTGGTCATGTCGACCACGGTGCCACCGCCCGCGGCCCGGAAGGCGGCGAGCTCGGCCACCGAAGCCGCCTCATCGTCGAGGCGGAGGTCGGGATCGGTCACGTCCGCGGGCGGGCAAGCGAAGACATGCTCGTGCGACAGCGTCGCGCCAAGCGCCTCGGGCGCGATGTCGCCGAGCACGGTCCGGACGATCAAAGGAGCGCCCCCGCCGCCACCAGACGCTCGCGGAGCTCCGTCGCCGGAAGGTCGACCACCGCGATGTCGCGCCCGGCGACCAGCGCCGCGGCCGTGCCCGCCGCCTGCCCCATCGCCAGGCACTGGCCGATCGAGCGCACGCTGGCATGGGCATCATGCGAGGCGGAGAGGCAGCGGCCGGCGACCACCACGTTGTCGAGCGCCTGCGGCACCAGCGCGCGATAGGGAATGCCGAAGGTCTCGCCCTCGGGCAGGTACTCCCACTGCGTGTCGCCGCCGGCGTGATGGATCTCGATCGGCGCGCCGCATTGGGCGATCGCGTCGGGGAACTTCGCCGCCGAGACGACGTCGTCGCGCGTGAGCCAGTACCGTCCGCGAATCCGCCGCGTCTCGCGGACCCCGATCTGGATCGACAGCCCGCCGAGGGCCGCATCCTCGTAACCGGGGATCTGGTCCTTGAGGAAGCGCGCATAGTCGAGCGCCTGCAGGCGCCCTTCCCGCTCGGCGGCCGAGAGCGCGTCGACATCGGTGCCATCGACCCCGGCGACGCGCGTCATGTTGGTGACCATCACGCCGGGCAAGGGCGTGATGTGCGCGCTGCCCTCTTTCCGCGGCAGGCGGTAGCGCTCGCCGGCATCCGCCATCCGCGCCCACATCTCCTTCTTCGGGAAGGCCTGGGCGCGGGCGACATCGACATTGATCATCTGGAACGTGGTGGTCAGCGACTGGGCGATGCCGAGCGCGCCGGAATCCTCGAAGGGCGCGCCGGCGCGGGCCGCGACATGGGCATCGCCCGAGGCGTCGACGATGGTGCGGGCCCGGATCGCACGCGGCCCGCGCGGCGTGCCGATCACCACGGCGGCGACGCGGGCGCCATCCATGAGCACGTCGACGAAACTCGTGTGGAGGAGGATGCGGACGCCCGCGCCCGCCACCAGGTCGTCCCAGACGACCTTCAGGACCTGCGGATCGTAGGTGAAGCCCGAGCCGGCGCCGTAAGTGTTGGGCCGCTTGATCAGCATGCCATGCCGGTCGAGCCCGGCGACGACCTCGTCGGCGATGCCACCGACCACCTTCCGTTCCGGCTCGCCCGGCGTGAAGAAGCCGTAGAAGGTGTCGAGCACCATCGCCCCGGTGCCGCCGAGAAAGCCGTAGCGCTCGACGAGAACCGTCGAGGCGCCGCTGCGGGCTGCAGCGATCGCCGCGGACGAGCCGGCGCTGCCCCCACCGATCACCAGAACATCGCACTCGGCCAACGTGTCGAGCTCGGTCGCGTAGCGGAGACGTGTCATCGCTTGGTCCCTCTCAGGCGAAGGCGAAGGCCCGGCGCGGATTTTCGACGAGGAAGGTCTGGAGCAGCGCCTCGCCGTCGAGCCCGGCCTCGCCGGCTTCCTCGACGAAGCGCGGGCACCAAGTCTCGAGGATGTACGCCATGCCCAGCCCGCCCTTGCCGTAGTGGCGGAACATGTGCTTCCGCGCGATGTCGCCGCCGATCATCACCTGATCGGCATGGCCGCGCTTCACGAGGTCGAGGATCAGGCCGATCCGCACCGATTCCGGGTAGTACTTGACCCGCGCGATGCCGTCGAAGGACATGAAGGCGCCGCTTTCAGCGACCTTGCGGATCATCCACGGGTCGGGATTGCGATCGAGATGAGCGATGGTGAGCCGGGCCGGATCGACGCCCTCGCGACGCACGATCGCGAGCTGCTCCAGCGCCATGGTGCCGAGCTCGGTATGGGAATGGACCGGCGCACCGGTCTCCTTGTGGGCCGCGAGCACGCCGACCATGACGCGCTCCTCGAGCTCGGAGATCGTGTTGTAGCCGGTCCCGAACTTGACCACGCCGCAGCGAATCCCGTTCTCGCCCTCGGCCACGTCGGCGACCGTCATGGCCCGGATGTCGTCGGAACTCATCGGGGCGAGCCATTCAAAAAAGGTAACGTCGCGACCCGGCATCTTCGCCGGCCACATGATCTGCTTGTTAAGGCCGGCCGTCCCGATGACGTGGATGTCGGCGGCCTCGGAGATCCGCTTCACCGCCGCGAGGTCGCGGCCGTAGTCGATCGCCGTCGCGTCGTAGATCGCCCGGCCGCCGGCGGCCTTGAAGGAGCGCACCTCGGCCAGGGACGACTCGAAGTCGTCGAGCAGGAGATCGTCATCCCCCTTCTCGCGCCAGAGCGGCGGCGTGCAGAAAATGTGGTCGTGGCAATAGGTTACGCCGAGCTCGGCGGGATCGATGTCGCCGCGCAGCGTGCGGATGAACGCCATTGGAAGGTCCTTGCGGCTTCAGGCCGGTCTTGGTGAGTTCGCAAGGAGCATATCAGCTATTGACTATATGACTAGTCATTTGTTCATATCATACGGCTCCCGATCGAGAGCGAGGCGCGACCGGCGCCTGGCAGGCGGGTCGGCACAACGACATGAGGGATGGCATGCCAAGCAAATTCGTCAGAGCGAGCGTTTCGGCTTCACTGGTCTCGGCGCTCCTCGCGAGCGCCTCCGTAGCCTATGCCGCCGAGCCGGAGCCGATGCGGCCCCAGGCCTGGTCCGACGCCAAGACCGATTGCAGCGCCTTCAAGAAGGACCCGCCCTGGGTCATCGGCGTGTCCAACTACAGCCTCGGCAACTCCTTCCGCGTCCAGATGTTCGAGGAGCTGAAATACGCCGCGGCGCAGGACAGCCGGATCAAGGAGCTGATCCTCACCAATGCCGACGGCTCGGTTCCGAAGCAGCTCTCCGACGTCGAGGACCTGTTGACCAAGGGTGTCGACGGACTGCTGATCACCCCGCTGTCGGCCGAGGCCCTCGCTCCCTCCGTCGAGGATGCCGTCGACGACGGCGTGCCGACGGTGGTGTTCAACAACGAGATCGCCACCGACAAGTTCACCTCGATCGTCTGGGCCGACGAGTACAAGTTCGGCTGGATCGGCGGCGAGTGGCTCAAGCAGCAACTCGGCGGCAAGGGCAACGTCGTCGTGCTCGAGGGCATGGCCGGAACCTCGACCAGCGACCTGCGCACCCGCGGCGCGCTCGATGCGCTCGGCGCCGATGTCACCATCCTCGCCCGCCAGCCCGCCGACTGGGCCTATGACAAGGGCAAGGCGGCGATGCAGGACTTCATCTCCGCCTATCCGCAGATCGACGGCGTCTACTCGCAGGGCGGCGCCATGTCACAGGCCGCGCTCGACGCGCTGACGACGGCCGGCAAGCCCCTCATCCCGGTCACCGGCGAAGGCTATAACGGCTTCCTCAAGATCTGGGCGACCAACAAGGACAACGGCTTCGCCTCGGTCGGGCCGGACGAGCCGACCTGGCAGAGCGTCGAGGCGCTCAACCAGCTCGTCGCCTGCCTCGCCGGCGAAAGCGTCGACCAGTGGCACGAGATTCCGATCTCGGTGATCACCGAGGAGAATCTCGGGGACTTCGTGAAGCCGGCTTGCCCGGACGACGTCTGGGCCAATACCAAGATGGACTACGCGACCATCAAGGAGCTCTACAAGTGCACCGAGTAGCCGGTCGCTGACGAGCACGCGAATCGCGGGCGGGCCGGACGGCCCGCCTGCTGCCAAGAAGGACGGCGGGAGAGCATGTCCGGAGCATTTCTCGCCTTCCAGAACATTTCCAAGTCCTTCGGCGCGATCCGCGCGCTCGAGGATGTCTCCTTCGCGGTGCCGCGTGGCGAGGTGCGCGCCCTGCTCGGCGAGAACGGCGCCGGCAAGTCGACGCTGATCCGCATCCTCGCCGGGACGATGGCAGCCGACTCGGGATCGATCGCACTCGACGGGTCGGAGCGCCGCTTCGCCAACCCGCTCGAGGCGCTGAAGGCCGGCATCGTCACGATCTACCAGGAGTTCAACCTCGTTCCACAGCTGACCGTGGCGGAGAACATCTTCCTTGGCGCACTGCCCACCCGTGCGGGCTGGATCGACCGCAGCGACATCCGCAGCCGGGCCCGCGCGATCCTCGGGCGCATCGGCGCGAGCTTCTCGCCCGATGCCCGGGTCGGCGACCTCAACGTCGCCGCCCAGCAGATGGTCGAGATCGCCAAGGCCCTGTCGCGCGACGTCAAGGTTCTGCTGATGGACGAGCCGACGGCGGCGCTCAACGATGCCGAGATCGCCTCGCTCTTCGCCGTGATCCGCCAGCTCCGGACCGACGGCGTCACGATCCTCTATGTCTCGCACCGGATGGCGGAAATCTTCGCCGTCTGCGACAGCGTCACCGTGCTCAAGGACGGGCGGCACGTCGCGACGGAGTCGATCGCCGGCGTGACCAGCGAGAGCCTCGTCCGGATGATGATCGGGCGGCCGCTCGGCGAGTTCTATCCGCCGAAGGCCGAGAGCTTCGGCCCGCCGGTGCTCGAGGTCTCCGACCTCCGCATCGGCCACAAGGTGAGCGTCGGGCATCTGGCGTTGCGCGGCGGCGAGGTGCTCGGCCTCGCCGGTCTCGAGGGCCAGGGCCAGCGCGAGCTCGTCCAGGCCCTTGCCGGTGCGCGCCCGTTCGAGGCCGGCACCTTCTCGGTTGCCGGCCGACCGGCAAGCGTGCGGTCCAGCCGCCACGCGATCGCTGCGGGCATCGGCTACATTCCCGACGACCGCAAGCGCGACGGTCTCGCCCTCATCCGCTCGAGCGGTGAGAACCTCGCCATCGGCAGCCTCGGCCGGCGCCGCATGCTCGGCATGTTCGTCTCGGCCGGCGCGGAGAAGAGCTTTGTCGTCCGCATGGTCGAGGCGCTTCGCATCAAGCTCGCGAGCCCCGGGCAGAAGGCTGGCAATCTCTCCGGCGGCAACCAGCAGAAGCTGGTTTTCGGCAAGGTCCTCGGTGCCGAGCCGAAGATCTTCGTCATGGCGGAGCCGACGCGCGGCGTCGATGTCGGTGCCAAGCGCGAGATCTACGAGATCATCCGCGAGCTGACGGCGAAGGGAGCCGGCGTCGTCCTGCTCTCCGGCGAGCTGCCGGAGATCCTCGGCATGGCCGACCGCGTCGCTGTGATGGCCAACGGCCGCATCGTCGCCGAGCTCGGCCCCGAGGCGATGAGCGAGGAAGCGATCATGACTGCCGCCACGGCGACCGCCGCGCCGGCCGAGACCATCGCCGAGGAGGAGGCTGCGCGATGACCGCGATCATGGGCCAGCGCCTGCGCAATCTCCTCGCTTCGCCGGTGTTCCTGTTGCTGGTGCTGCTCGCCGCCGGGCTCGCCATCGAGCCGGTGATGACCGGCGAGCGCGCGATCCGCAACATCCTCATCTCGGCGACGCCGCTGATCCTTGCCGGCATCGCCCAGTCCCTGGTGATCCTCGTCGGCGGCATCGACCTCTCGATCGGCGCGATCATCTCGGTGACCAACGTCGTCGCCGTTTCGCTGATGACCGCCCAGCCCGACATGATGGTGCCGATCGTCGCGGCGGTGCTCCTGCTCGGTCTCGCGATCGGTCTCGTCAACGGGCTGCTCTGCGCCTATTCGGGGGCGAGCCCGTTCATCATCACGCTGGCGATGGGCATCGCCCTCCAGGGCGTCGCGCTCGAGATCATGTACCAGCCGAGCGGTACGGTGACGGCGGTCTTCCGCCAGATCGCACGCCTCTATCTCGGCCCGCTGCCGGTCGCGACCCTGGTGGTGATCGCCTTCGCCATCCTGCTGGCGATCGCGATCCGCCGCACCTCATGGGGGGTCTCGCTGATCGCGATCGGCGGCAACGAGACGTCCGCCCGCCTCTCCGGCATCGCCGAGAAGCGCCACAAGGTGGCGCTCTATGCGATCAGCGGCCTGCTCGCCGCCTTCGCCGGCCTGTTCCTCGCCTCGCGCATCGGCACGGGCGATCCGCTGGTCGGCGATCCGACGACCCTCGACAGCATCACCGTCGCGGTGCTCGGCGGCGGCTCCTTCCTCGGCGGCTCGATCAGCGTCGCCGGGACGACGCTCGCCGCCATCGTGCTCGCCATGATCAACACGCTGCTCAACCTTCAGGGCGTCTCGCCCTTCTACCAGTGGATCCTCAAGGGCGCGATCCTGATCGCCGCGCTCTCCCTCGATCTGCTGCGCCGACGAAAGGGCTGACCATGACGATGCTCGACGCGTCCGGCGCATCCGCCCTCAGCCCGCAGCGCGCCCTGCGTTTCTTCCTCTCGCCGACCGGCGTCGTGTGGATCGCCATCGCGGTGCTGCTGGCGATCGCCGGCCTGGTCTCCCAGAACTTCGTCACCGGCGACCACCTCCTCAACGTCGCGCGCCAGGCCTCGGCCCTGGCCTTCGTCACGGTCGGCCAGGTCTTCGTCATTCTCACTGGCGGCCTCGACCTGTCCAACGGCGCGGTCATCACCCTCGTCAGCGTCGTCGCCTCGCTGCTGCTCGACGGCTCGGACCAGTACATCGTGCCCGTCGTGCTGCTTTGCCTCGCGATCGGTGCCGGCGTCGGTCTCTTCAACGGTTTCATGGTAGCCAGGCTCGGCATACCGCCGTTGATCGGCACGCTCGGCACCTTCGGCATCCTCAAGGGCGTCGCCTATGTGCTCACCGACGGCGCCCCGAAGGGATCGCTGCCGCCCTCCTTCCATGCGCTCGGCAACGGCGCGATCGCCGGCTTTCCGATCTCGACGCTGGCCGCGCTGGTGTTCGTGGCGCTCGGCGCGATCCTCCTGTCGCGCACGCTGTTCGGCCGCCAGCTCGTCTTCGTCGGCGCCAACCCCAGGGCCGCGGGCCTCTCCGGCGTGCCCGTCGCCCGCATCGTGATGCTCGCCTATGTCTTCTCAGGCGTCTCGGCCGCGCTCGCCGGCATCGTCGCGGTCGGCTATACCGGCGTCGGCAGCATCTCGCTCGGCGAGGGCTACAACCTCGATTCGATCACCGCGGCCGTGATCGGTGGAACCGCACTCACCGGCGGCTCGGGCTCGGTGGTCGGCGGCGCGGCGGGCGTCTTCTTCCTCGCGCTGCTCACCAGCTTCCTCCGCTTCCTCGGCCTCTCCTACAGCGGACAGCTCGTGGTCCAGGGTGCCATCCTCGCTGCGGCAGTGATCCTGCAGGCGCGGGCCTTCCGTCGCTGATCAAAGGGACAGCCAGAATGGAGCCGCAGCTTCTCGGCATCGACGTCGGCACCTCGATCGTCAAGGCCGTCGTCTTCGACCGCGACGGACGCGCCATCGCGTCGGCCCATCGCGTGCCGCGGCTCACCCACCCCAGGATGGGCTGGTCGGAAGCCGACATGGAGGCGCTGTGGCGCGATGTCGTCACCGTCGTCGCCGAGGCGGTGGCGAAGGATGGGGTCGAGCCTTCGGCGATCCAGGGACTCGGCGTCTCCGGCACCTGCTGCTCGAGCTGGCTGCTCGACGAGCATGGTGCCCCGGTACGCGACGCCATCCTGTGGAACGACGGCCGTGCCGCCGGCATCGTGCGGGAATGGCACGAGTCCGGCCTGATGGATGAGCTCTTCGCCGTCTCCGGCAACGTCGTCTTCCCCGGCTACACGGTGGCGGTGCTGCGCTGGCTCAAGGACAACGAGCCCGAGACCCTTCGGCGCGCGCGCCACTCGGTGTTCTGCAAGGACTGGATCCGGTTCCGCTTGACCGGCGAGATCGCCGTCGAGCACACCGACGTCTCCGCCGTTCCCTACGACATTCGCGAGGGGCGCTTCTCCGAGGAGGTGTTCACCGCCTGCGGCGTGCCGGAAGCACTGGCGCTCCTGCCGCCACCGCGCGACCCGGGCGAGATCGTTGGGCATCTCCTGCCCGCCGTCGCCGCCGAGACCGGTCTTCCGGCCGGCCTCCCGGTGGTCGCCGGCATGATGGACGTGGCCGCGACCACCTTCGGCACGGGAGCGATCCGCCCCGGCCAGGCCTGCTCGATCGTCGGCACCTCGTTCCTCAACTGCTTCCTGCTCGACGCCCCGTCCTTCGACCCGCCTGGCGTCGGCGTGCAGATGCGCACCGTCGACGGAACCTGGCTCCGCGCCATGGTCAACACCGCCGGCACGGTCAATCTCGAGTGGTTTCTCGACACGCTCTGCCCGGCGGAGCGCGCCGACCCGGCGCTTGCGGGCGGGGGCATCTACCGCTGGGCCGAGGCCGCGGCGGCCCGGATTCCGGTCGGCGCCGGCGGCATCGTCTACCACCCCTATCTCGCCAATGCCGGCGTCGTCTCGCCCTTCTTTCACCCGGCCGCCCGGGGCCAGTTCTTCGGCCTCTCCGTCGACCATGGCCGCGCGCACATGCTGCGCGCGGTCTACGAGGGCGTGGCGCTGTCGATGCGCGACTGCGCCGAGGCGATCCCCACCCCGATCGACGAGTGGTTCATGGCCGGCGGCGGCAGCCGCAGCGACTTCTGGTGCCAGATGTTCGCGCACTGCACCGGCCGCACGATCCTGGTGCCGGAGGGTGAGGAGTTCGGCGCGCGCGGGGTGGCGATGCTCGCCGGGATCGCCACCGGCCTCTACGCGGATCCCGTCGACGCCGCCCGGACGGTCTCCCGCATCCGGCGCCGCTTCGTCCCCGATCCGGCGGTCACGGCGCGCTATGCACGCCTTCATGAGTTGTATAAGGACATCCACCGTCATCTTCGCGACGACTGGTGGCTGCGGTTCAAGATCCTGAGCGAGTTCCAGAGCGATCCCGACTGAACCAGAAGAACCCCAACGCAGCAGGACGAACGCCCCCGACATGTCCCTGGCGCCCGGCAACGCCGACGATCCGCGGCCAATCTACGTACAGATCATGGAGGCGCTCCGTCGCCGCATCCTCTCGGGCGAGATCCGGGAGCGGCTGACGAGCGAGGTCGAGCTTGCCCAGCAGTTCGGAACCAGCCGCGGCACGGTCAAGCAGGCGATCGCCGGCCTCGTCCGCGAGGGCCTGCTACACCGCCATCGCGGCCTCGGCACCTTCGTCAATGCCGAGCGGGTGGAGAGCTTCTACCACGAGATCTCGAGCTTCACCGGCGCGATGAAGGCGCAGGGCCTGTCGCCCGAAGTGCGCCTCCTCCATTTCGAGCGGGAGCTCCCGGCGGCGGCGGAGGCGGAGCGACTGAAGCTCGCCGACGGCGAGGAGGTCTTCCGCTACACCCGCTCGGTGCACCTCGATGGGCGGCCGATCGTGCTGACGGAATCCGTCATCCCCGCGGCACGCTTTCCCGGCCTCTCGATCTCGGCGCCCGACGAGAGCCTCTACAAGATCCTGCGGAAGGACTTCGGCACCACGCCGTTCCGCGCCCACGACAGCTATTCGCCCGTCGCGGCGACCGGCCATGTCGCCGAGGTACTGGAGACGGCCGAGGGAACGCCGATCTTCCGCGTCTCGCGCCTCTCCTTCGACCCGCGCGGGGTGCCGATCGAATTCGCCGTGTCGTGGTCGCTGCACGGCCGCCTCACCGTGGAGATCTCGCCGATGTCGCTGTTCCTCGAAGAGACGTTCTTCTCCGAGCAGACCAGTGCCGGGCAGTGGCACTATCAGATCGCCAACGAGTATCGGAGCGTGGCGCCCCGGTCTCGTTGACCCGGCGTCAAACGCCTGAAGGCCCCCTGTTGCTTCTGCCGACGGCGTCGATCGCGCGCTCGCGTCGGCTCGCAAGGCCCGGTGGGCCACGGACATCCGGGCCCCGTGCCGGCCTGTGGCCTAATCCGTGTCCACGATGTCATCCCCGTTCCAGCGGAAACGCGCCCGGAAGCCCAACAACCGCTCGGCGCGCCGATTGTCGAAGATTGGCGTATCCCGCCCGAGCGAGACGCGGATATCCGCTGCTTGCGGAAAAGCGGCGCGGACGAGCGCCGCCGACGAGTCGTCGGCGAAGGGCCAGGCGCTGGTGACATTGACGATGGTCGCACCAGTGACCGCGTGCTGCGCGGCCAGGACAACCGCTTCGGCTGCGTCGCGAACGTCGACATAGGCCCACAGGCTCTTGGCCCCCTGGAAGGGACGCTCGAGCCGCCGCCGCACGCAGGCCTCCCGCTCCGACGGGTCCCAGATCACCGGGAATCTCAGGCTCCAGACACCGATATCGCTCCGGCGCGCGATCATCGCTGCGAGCCCCTCGCCCGCCAGCTTCGACTGGGCGTAGCCGTCCCACGGCCGGCAGGGATGATCCTCGTCGACCGGCAGGTAGTCAGGCGTGATGACGCGAGGCGAGGTGGGAAGACCCAGCGCCGACTGGCTGGACGCATAGACGATCCGGCCAATGCCGCGGCGCTCCGCGGCAAGCAGCACGTTGCCGGTCATGGCGAGGTTGGCCGACCAGACCTCGGCCTCGGGCGCCACGTCGAGCGAGGGCAGCGCAGCGCAGTGGACGAGGACATCGGATGGCGGAATCACGGCGAAGGCGGCATCGGCATCCCGCAGGTCTGCTTCGACCATGCCGCCCCCCACCCCGGACCGGTCGATCGCCACCACCATCGCCCCATCGCGGCGGAGCGCGGCGACCACGGCCCGGCCGAGCAGGCCGGCCGCACCGGTGACGACGACCCGCATGGACCTCAGTCCATCCGGAGGCCGCCGTTCACATCGATCAGCTCGCCCGTGATGTAGCGCGCCTCCTCCGAGGCGAGGAAGATCACCGCGGGGACCACGTCGCGCGGCTCGCCGCGCCGGCGCATCGGGATTGCCTGCCCGACCACTTCGGGATCGTTGTTGAGATTGAGGTCCTTCGAGAAATCGGTGCTGACGATCGAGCCGGGCGCGACGCCGTTGACGGTGATCGGCACCGCCGCCCATTCGCGGGCAGCCGACATGGTGAGGCTCCACAGGGCCGCCTTGGAGGCCGAATAGTGCGCGTAGGGCATGCTGCCCGCCATCTTGGAGACCACCGAGCAAATGTTGACGATGCGTCCACCGCCACGCCGCTTCATGCCCGGCGCCACCGCCTGCATCAGGAACAGCGGTCCCTTGACGTTGACCGCCTGGACGCGGTCCCACTCGGCCTCGGTCATCGCCTCGATGGTCATCAGCGATACGATCCCGGCGTTGTTGACCAGCACCTCGACCGGACCGAGCCGCGCCTCGACATCGCCGACGACCGTCTCGACGGCACTACGGTCGGCAACGTCGAGCCGGTGATACTCGGCGCCGGCAGTGATCGCCGCCGCATCCGCCGCCGTCGCCTCGCCCCGCGCGTCGTCGATGTCGGTGACGATCACCCGCGCCCCTTCGCGGGCGAAGGCCAGCGCCATCTCCCGTCCCATGCCGGCTGCAGCGCCGGTCACCAGCACCAGCTTGCCTTTCAGGCCCGTATCCATCACCGCGTCCTCCCACGTTGGCGGCGAGCACCTTCGACCGCGCGAGGACGCAGGTCATTGTGCGTTTGCGACAGCCTCGCGCGGGGCCATTTGCGCGTTTCGCACATTGAATCCGGATGCATAGTGCACCGGAGTGTCGAGCACGCCGGCCACTGCCCGAACATGAGCCCGCGAGCCGGAGAGCCAAGGGGGAAGTGTTGAAGATCGAGAGCATCGAAGGAATCTCGGTGACCATCCCGGGACGGGCGCAGATTCTGACGAGCTACGGCTCGCTGCGCTCCTGGTCGCGGACGATCATCAAGGTGACCACCGACACCGGCATCGTCGGCTGGGGCGACGTCTCGGCCCGCATCAAGCCGGAGGCGCTGCGTCCTTTCGAGGCGTCGCTTCGCGGTCTCAGCCCTTGGAGCACGACGCTGATCTCGGCCCGCATCCGCAACTGGAACTACTACCCCTGGCAGGCGCTCGAGCCGATCGTCGCCGGCATCGAGATGGCTTGCCTTGACATCCAGGGCAAGGCGGCGGAGGTGCCAGCCTACGAGCTGCTCGGCGGCAAGGTCCGCGATACCATCGCCGTCTCGGGATACCTGTTCTACTCCCATGCCAACGACGCCGGCGCGGAGAAGGTGCACACCGTCGAGGACGTGGTCGATCTCGCCCGCCGCTGGGTGGAGCGCTACGGCTTCGGCACGCTCAAGCTGAAGGGCGGCTATTTCAGCCCCGAGACCGACCGCGACGCGCTCGCCGCGCTTCGCGAGAGCTTTGGCCGCGACATGCGGCTCCGCCTCGACCCGCAGGGCTCATGGACGGTGGCGACGGCGATCCGCATCGGCCGCGAGATCGACAAGCTCGGCCTCGAGTACTTCGAGGACCCCTGCCTCGGCATCCCGGCGATGGCGACGGTCCGGCGTGCCGTCGACACGCCGCTCTCGACCAACATGTGCGTGACCAGGTTCGAGGAGTTCGGCCCGGGCCTCACCGCCGGCGCGGTCGACGTCGTGCTGAGCGACCTGTGGTACTGGGGCGGCATGCGGCCGACGATCGAGCTCGACCGGCTTTGTGCCACCACCGGCCTCGACATCGGCATCCACAGCTCGACCGAGCTCGGCATCGGCTGGGCCGCGATGATCCATGCCGGCGTGGCGATGCCCCACTGCACCATGGCGGCGGACGCGATGTATACGCACCTCACCGACGACATCATCGTCGGCGACATGCTCCTGCCGAAGAACGGCCGCATCGCCCCGCCGGAAGGCGTCGGCCTCGGCATCGAGATCGACGAGGCGAAGCTTGCCAAGTACAGCGCGCTCGCCAGCTCCGGTGCGGCGGTCGACCGCTTCCTCAACCCCACGCTCGCCGACAGCGCCCGCCCGGGCTGGTACCCCAGCATGCCGGCCTGGTAGCCGCGAACCGAAGGATGCGCCCATGACCCGCTCCGCCCGCCGCTTCGCCCCGGCGCTCTCCATCCAGGAGATCACGCCGGAGGCGGTCACCCAGCGCCTCTCCTACCGGCTGCGGAAACTGGTCGGCACGGGGCGGCGCTGGAGCTATCTCGGCGTCGCCTCGCTGACCCAGATCGATGTCCGCACCCTCAAGGCCTACGCGCAGGGCACGGCCTGCCCCAACCTCGTCAAGTACAAGCGCCTGCTCGCCGTGCTCGGCCCCGAGATCGGCATCGAGCTCAATTTGATGAAGGGCTGGATGCCGCGCTCGGACGTGGTGCCGCCGGAGGCGCTCGACCTCGAGGAGCTGCGCATCGAGCTCGCCCATGCCATCGGCGTGCTGCAGGACGTGCTGCCGGACGAGGACACCGCGGACTCCGACGGCGACCAGGGCACCGCGGAGGCGCCATCCGTGTCGCCGCCGCCTCCCGACGACGATCAATTCGAGACGCTGCCCGAGTTCCGGACGCCGCTCCGGGTGGAGGACATCGACGTCTCGGCGGTCGCCTCGCGCCTCTCCTACCGATTGCGCAGCATCATCGGCCCCAAGGGGCAATGGGACCTTGGCCAAGTCGCCGACGCGACAGGAATCGACCGCCGCACGCTCCAGTCCTATCTCGACGGCACCGCCTGCCCCAATCTCGCGCGCTTCCATCGCCTCGGTCGACTGCTCGGCCCGCAGGTGGGGGTCGAGCTCGCCTTCATGATCGGCTGGGAGCCGCGCTACGGGCAGTCGCTGCTGCACCCGCGGGAGCACGTCCGCGAGCTCCACGGCGCGCTCGCCGAAGCCATCGTCGCGATCCGGCGGCTCCAGCCGGTGCGGCTGATCCGCCGCAACGACAGCGTCACCGCCGATACGGCGGGCCGCCTCCGGCCGGCCCTCGCCATCGAGGGCATCGAGGACGACATCGTCGATGTCTCCTAGAACTTGCCGTACTCGACATAGAGCTCGGCCAGCGAGCGCGACGGCGAGATCTCGGCCCGGATCCGGTTCTCCTTGACGCTCACCGCCTCGGCGCGCTCGAGCACCTCGGCAGTCAGCGCGCCGGGGATTACCATGATGCCATCCTCGTCGCCGAACACGTAGTCGCCCGGCGAGACCCGGACCCCGCCGGCGGTCACCGTGCACTGGCAGTCGACGACGTTGAAGCGACCGACCGCGTCATAGGGCGAGGTGAAGCGGTGGAAGATCGGGAAGCCGGCCCGGCGGATGAACGCGGTGTCGCGAATGCCGCCGTCGACCACCGCCCCGACACAGCCGCGGATCGCCGCACCAGCGCTCCACAGCTCGCCCCACACGCCAGTCACCGCCTCGCCGCTGGTGTCGTAGACGGCGACGACGTTCGGCGTCATCCGGTCGATCACCTTCGGTCCCATGCGCTTGGAGAGGTCGAGCGTCGCATCCGGCGCACCTGCGATGGTGAAGGCCGGCCCGGCGATCATGGCGCTCGGGTCGAGCGGCCGGAGGGCATGGTCCATCGCCTGGTGGCGGAGGCCGAGCGAATCGAGCACGTCACAGACCGCCGGGGTATAGAGACGCTTGAACCGTCCGGCGATTTTCACCCAGTCATCCTGCTCCACGCTGCCCTCGTCTGCCTTTGAATGTCGTTTCCCGCGGCGGCGCTTCAGGCGCCCCCCGTGTCACGCACAATGCAGAAAGCGCGGACGCAATTCCCTGTGTGAAGCGCGCAACTCGGCCGGGGGCGGCTTTCCGGCTTTCGCTCATTGACCTGCATCGCCCCGGCTGGGACACGGGCAGACCGCGCTAAGCCGGGACAACGACAAGCGGACCGACGGGGGAAGCCATGGCCGGCAGACGAAAAGAGCCCTACACGCCGCACCGACTACCGGTGGTGGCCTTGCTGCCGGCGATGCTGCTGATCACCCTGTTCCTGATCCTGCCCGGGATCGTGGTGCTGGCGCTGAGCTTCCGCCCCGGCACCAGCTTCCAGATCGGCAGCGTCTTCAGCGGCAGCCTGAGCCTCGAGCACTATGCCCGGCTTTTCTCCCATCCCGACCTGATCAACAGCCTCGTGCGCAGCGTGACCTACGTCGTCGCGGTGGTCGGCTGCTCGGTGATCCTCGGGCTCCTCACCGCCGTCCTCCTCCAGAAGCGCTTCCCCTCCCGCGGCCTGGTACAGCTCCTCCTCCTGCTGCCATGGGCGGTGCCCGGCGTGGTGGTCGCCGTTCTGTTCCTTTGGATGTTCAACCAGGGCTTCGGGGTGGTGAACTCCGTGCTGCTCCGCCTCGGCATCATCGAGGACCGCATCGGCTGGCTGACCGACGTGCACTACGCCATGGCTGGCGTGGTGATGCCGACGGTGTGGAAGACCTATCCGTTCATCGCCATGACGCTGATCGCCGCGATGAAGTCGATCCCGTCGAGCCTGTTCGAGGCGGCCTCGATCGACGGCGCCAACGAGTGGCAGAAGTTCGTCCACATCACCATTCCCTCGGTGATGCCGGCGCTGACGCTGGCGAGCATCATCACCGCCCTCCTCTCCTTCAAGGAGTTCGACTTCATCTACCCGCTCACCGGCGGCGGCCCGGTTCGGGCGACCGAGACGCTGGCCATCCAGGTCTACAACGAGGCCTTCCGCTTCTTCCGCCTCGAGACCGCCGCCGCGCTCGGCGTGGTGACGACGATCATCGCCGCCGCGATCGCCGCCGTCGGCTACCGCTATCTCCGTCGGGAGTATTTCCGTTGAGCGCGCAAACCCTCTCCGACCGCCCGCGCGTGCCGTATCTGCGCGCGCTGATCGCCTGGGGCGTCGCCGTCGTCCTGCTGATGCCGGTCTACTGGCTCGCCGTCACCATCATCTCCCCGACCTCGGCGATCCTCAGCCGCAAGCCGCATCTCGTGCCTTCGCTCGACGCCATCGACTTCAGCGCCTTCGTGCGCATCTTCACCGAGCGGCCGGTCCTGATCTGGCTCGGGAACTCGGTGATCGTCACGGTGGTGGCGATCGTGGTCACGCTGTTTGCCGCACTGCCGGCCGGCTACGCCATCTCGCGCGCCAGCGGGTTCCTCCGCGATCTCGTCGGCTACATCCTGCTCGTCTCGCTGGTGTTGCCGGCCACGCTGATCGTCATCCCGATCTTCCAGGTCTACGGCATGCTCGGCATCCTCGACCGCCCGGTGGCGGTCGGTTTCGCTGTCGCCTCGACCACGGTGCCGTTCTCGGCCTGGATGATGAAGACCTACTTCGATTCGATCCCCCGCGACCTCGAGGAGGCGGCGATGGTCGACGGCGTCAGCCGCTTCCGCATCTTCACCTCGGTGATCCTGCCGATCTCGGGGCCGGGGATCGGCGCAGTCCTCGCCTTCACCTCGATCTGGGCCTGGGCCGACTTCCTCTACGCCTCGACGCTGCTGCTGCGCGACACATCGTGGACGATGACCATCGGCATCGTCACCTTCATCGGCGAATACGCCGCAGACTGGCAGGGCCTGATGGCGACCGGACTGGTCGCGACGATCCCGCTGCTGATCATCTTCCTCGGCCTCCAGCGGCTCCTCGTGGAGGGGCTTACCGGTGGCGCGGTGAAGGACTGACGACGCCCGGATGCGACATTCGCACATTGAACTGTACCCGGCGCACCCGCAGCCTTCAGGGGACGCCCGAGAGAGGTGTTCCGGATCGACCGGCGGGAGGCCGGCGGCCGGGCAGGGATACGTTGCCGCTGGCTTCTTCCAGGGAGGAACTCGATGAACACAACTCGAATGACGCGTGCACCAGCGCGCGTGACGCTGCGGGCCGCCACCGCGATCACCGCGCTGGCCGCGGGCCTCGCAGCCGCATCCGCTGAGGACATCGTCCTCGAATTTCCCTCGTTCCAGCACGACGAGGCTTCGACCGCCGCGTGGTGGCGCTCGGTCATCGCCGACTTCGAATCGCGCCATCCCGGCGTGACCGTCGAGTTCTCCAACTCGCCGGGCAGCCGGCACACCGACCTGCTCGCCACGCGCTTCGCAGCCGGCCAGCCGCCGGACATCGTCCACATGATCAGCCGGAGCTTCGTCGGCTTCGCCGCTCAGGGCTGGTTCGAAGCGATCGACAGCTGCTTCACCGACGATACGCTGTCGCATTTCGGCGGCCTGCAGTCGTACATGAAGTGGAACGACCAGACGCAGGGCCTGCTGCTCAACTCCTACGGCTACCACCTGTTCTACAACAAAGGGATGCTCGAGGCCGCGGGCGTCGCGCCGCCGACCAATATCGACGAGTTCGTCGCCGCAGTCGCAGCGGTGGACGGGCTCGAGGCCGACTATGTCGGCTTCTCCGGCGTCACCCGGGCCGAGGCGGATGCCTTCCTCCAGGCCTCGATGTTCGTCACCGGCGAGGGCATCCCGTGGGTTTCGGACGGGCACTACAACCTCGCCAGCCCCGAGATGGTCGCGGTGATGGAGAAGTTCCGCAAGATCCACGCCGAGGCGCCACAGGGCATGGGTGAGACCGAGCGGAACGAGCTGTTCTTCAACGGCAATGCCGCGATGATGCTCGACGGCAACTACATGTGGCAACAAGCACTGGACGAGGCCGAGCCGCAGGTCCGCGACCAGGTTGGCATGGTGCTGGCGCCGTTCGCCAACGAGCCCGGCTCGGTGAGCAACAGCCTGCATATCCCGGCCGGCATCGACCCGGAGAAACGGGCGCTGGTCTGCGACTTCATCGCCACGGCCGCGCGTCCCGAGTTCCAGCAGGCATACGGCGAGGCGCTATCGGTGCCGCCGCCGCGCGCCGACGCCACCACCGAGGCCTTGATGCAGCGCTTCCCCGAGCAGATCGCAATCATGATCGCAGGCAAGGAGAAGGCGGTCTCGATCCTGCCCGACAACCAGCAGGTCATGCAGAACTACGGCCTGTGGGCAAATCTCGTCGCCAATGCCGTGGTCGAGATGTTCGCCACGGACCGGACGACGGCCGACATCCTTACCGACCTGCAGACCCGTCTCGAGTCCGAGATTCCGCTTCAGTGACGCCCACGCCGCAGCGGGCATGTCATTCGACCTGCCCGCTGCGGGCTTGACCCATCCGCGCCGAAAGCGGTCCGACGGACCCCGACTAGCCCGAATAGTCCCCGTCGGACACCTTCTCCATCCAGGTGACCGAACGCCCGTCGATGCTCTCCTGGATCGCGATGTGGCTCATCGCCGTGTCGGGAGAAGCACCGTGCCAGTGCTTCTCGCCGGCCGGAAACCACACGATGTCGCCCTGGCGGATCTCTTCGACGGGACCGCCCTCGCGCTGGACCCGACCACGCCCGAAGGTGACGATGAGCGTCTGGCCGGCTGGATGGGTGTGCCAGGCCGTGCGGGCGCCTGGCTCGAAGGTCACATGGACACCGCCTGTGCGGCCCGGTGCCTCGGCTGCGAAGAGCGGGTCGATGCGAACCGTTCCGGTGAAGTACTCCTCGGGGCCGGGCGCGGACGGGCTCGCACCTGAGCGGGTGATCTTCATCGTCACTCTCCTTGATTTGCACCGACGCCGCGGCCCCCCGCCGAAA
>JAEVZM010000082.1 GCA_023392225.1 Pseudomonadota bacterium | reverse complement strand
GCCGGGCGCCCTGCGAAAATGGTGCGCCCGGCGGATCTCTCCCACACGATCCGGTAGTCGTGCGACGCGCGCTGAACGTTCAGAGCGCCTTCTCCGGACGTCTCCCTCCCTGGCCGCTCGTGCCGCTCCCTGGCATGGATCGCTGAGCTGCCGGCTCGGCGGGCGAGGCGGGGTCGGCACGCTGCGCCCCGGGGCCACGGGCGGAGATCAGGTTGTGCGCGGTGTTTACGAGGCCGATATGGCTGAAGGCCTGTGGAAAGTTGCCGAGCTGCCGGCGGGCGCGCGGGTCGTACTGCTCCGCCAGCAGGCCAAGGTCATTGCGCAGCGACAGCAACCGCTCGAATAGCGCCTCCGCCTCGTCGAGCCGGCCCATCATCGCCAGCGCGTCGGCGAGCCAGAAGCTGCAGACCAGAAACGTGCCCTCGCGGCCGGCGATGCCGTCTTCGGCGTGCTCGGGCCGGTAGCGGAGGACGAGGCCATCCTCCATCAGCTCGCGCTGGATCGCCTCAACCGTGGCGACGACGCGCGGGTCCTCCGGCGGCAGGAAGCCAACGAGGGGAATCATCAGGAGCGCTGCATCGAGCGTCGTGCTCCCGTAGCTCTGCACGAAGGTCTGGCGCTGCTCGCTCCACCCGTTGAGCAGGATGTCGGCGCGAATCTCGTCGCGGACGGCGCGCCAATGCGCTGCGGGGCCGGTGAGGCCGAAGTCCTCCACCGCATGGATGCCGCGGTCGAAGGCGACCCAGGCCATCAGTCGGGAATGGGTGAAGGGCCGTGGCCTGCCGCGCACCTCCCAGATGCCGGCATCCGGCGTCCGCCACTTGCTCTCAAGGTCCTTGAGGAGCACCTTTTGGAAGCTCCAGCTCGCTTCCGACGGTTCAAGCATGTAGCGCCGACCGACATGAAGCGCGTCCATCAGCTCGCCATAGACGTCGATCTGGATCTGTTCGTGGGCGCCGTTGCCGACCCGCACGGGGCGCGATCCCGCATAGCCGTCGAGCCAGTCGAGCTCGACCTCGGTCAGCCGGCGCTCGCCCGCCAGGCCATACATGATCTGCAACTGCCCGGGATGGCCGGCGGCAGCGCGCAGCAGCCACTCGCGCCAGTCCCGCGCCTCCTCCCGATAGCCCGAGGCAAGGAGGGCCAGCAGCGTCATGGTGGCGTCGCGCACCCAGCAGAAGCGGTAGTCCCAGTTGCGCTTGCCGCCGATCTCCTCCGGGAGTGACGTGGTGGCCGCGGCGAGGATGCCGCCGGTCGGCTGGAAGGTCAGCGTCTTGAGGGTCACCAGGGAGCGCGTCACCGCGTCTCGCCAGGGGTGGGGCCCGGGCCCGTCATAGGTGCAGGCATCGGACCAGTCGCGCCACCAGCGCTCGGTCGCCGCGAGCTGCGCAGCGGGGTCCCATGGCCGCTCGGCGGCGCGGTGCGAGGGATGCCAGGCCAGCACGAACGGAATCTCGGCGCCTTCACCAACCATGAAGTCGCCGAAGGTGCGCATGTGGTGTCCTTCGAGCGCCACCGGCGTGCGGAGCTCCACGGCATCGGGTCCCGCCACCGCGCGCAGCCCATATTCCGCTCGCTGCACCCAGGGGACCGTTCGGCCGTAGTCGAAGCGCAGCACACATTCGAGCTTCATCCGCACGCGCCCCCGGTCGCCGCGCACGATGCGGACCACGTCGACATGCTCCTCGTCGTCGGCGAGTGGCATGAAGTCGATGACGGTCGCGGTTCCCTCGGCCGTCTCGAACGTCGTCTCGAGGATCGGCGTGCCCGGGTGGTAGCGGCGGGTCACCTTGGCCTCCGCGACCGGGGCGATCTGCCATCGCCCGTTCTCCTCGGTGCCGAGAAGGGCCGCGAAGCAGGCGCCCGAGTCGAAACGCGGCAGGCAGAGCCAGTCGATCGAGCCGTCCCGGGCGACGAGCGCACAGGACAGCATGTTGCCGATCACTCCGTAGTCCTCGATCGGTCGGCTCATGCGCTCACCCGGCACCGCGGAAGCTGGGATAGAGCGACATGCCGCCGTCGACGAAGGTCGTCGTGCCGGTCATGTAGTCCGAGAGGTCTGAGGCGAGGAAGAGGACGGCCGACGCGATGTCCGTCGTCTGGCCGATCCGGCCATAGGGAATCAGTTGAAGCAGTTGCCCGAGCGCCTTCGGCGTCTCCCAGGCGGTGCGGTTGATCGGGGTCTGGATGGCGCCCGGCGCAACGGCGTTGACGCGGATGCGGGCCGGCGCGAGCTCCTGCGCCAGCGACTGCATCAGCAGCATCACGCCGCCCTTCGACGCGGCATAGTTCACCTCGAACGCCCACGGGATCGTCTGGTGCACCGAGCTCATGCAGATGATCTTGCCGGTCGCGGCGGAGACTTCGGGTTGCGGTCCGCGGCGCTGGAACTCGCGCACGGCGGCGCGCGCGCAGAGGAACTGCCCGTCGAGATTGACCGCCAGCACCCGCCGCCACTGGGTGAAGGTCATGTCCGCGACATGCGCGCCGGACTGAATGCCTGCGTTGTTGACGAGGATGTGCACCGTGCCGAAGTGCGTGACGGCCTCGGCAAACATCGCCTCCACCGCTGCCTCGTCGCTGACATCGGCCGCCACGGCGAGCGCGGTGCCGCCGTCTTTCTCGATCTCCCGCACGACGGCGCCGCCTGGCGCCTCGTCGCCCGGGACATGATTGACCAGCACCTTGCATCCAGCGCGGGCGAGGGCGACGGCCGTGGCGCGACCGATGCCCGACGTGGCGCCGGTCACCACCGCGACCTGGCCGGCGAGGCCGAAGCCGGCAAGCGTTGCCTGAGGGTTGGGAGGCATGGGCTCAAGGTCCTCTGCGGCGCGCGAAGCAGCGGATGGGGCGCCGCTTCGATGCGGCGCGTACCCCCATTGGACCGAACGGGAAACCGGCCGCGAGGTTACCCTGCTGCGCCCTCGAGGTGTTCACGCCCCGGCGAGCATCGCCCGGACATGCCGCCGATCCACGCCTCGGTCGGCCCCCAAGCCGGCGCTCGATGATCGCGCCACGGCGGGGGCGCTCAGCGGGCTCGCAACCTCTCCGCCCGGCCGGACAGGCCGTCGAGCGCATCGGGCGTCAGTCCGGCGACCAGCACCCGGTCGGGATTGACCGGGGCCGGCAGGACGATCGCGTCGCGCTCCAGCCGGCGGAACCCGAGTGGCCCGTAGTAGGGCTCGTCACCGACCAGCAGCACGACCGAGTGGCCCCGCGACCGCGCCGCCTCGAGCGCGGTGTGCACCAGATGCCGTCCGGCACCCTGGCCCTTGTAGGGCGGCTTCACCGCGAGCGGGCCGAGAAGCAGGGCCGGGCGCTCGCCGATGGTGATCGGCGTCAGGCGCACGGACGCCGCGAGGGCACCGTCGCGGGTCGCCACGAACGACAGCGCCGGGTCGTGCGGCACGTCCTCGCGCAGCCGGAAGGCGGCACGGGCGAAACGCCCCGGGCCGAAGGCCTGGGCGTGGAGGGTCTCGATCTCGGCATTGTCTTCCGGCAGCTCGGGCCGGAACGAAAAGGGGCAGGCGGTCATCGGGGGCTCGCAGGAAACCGGAGGCATAACACTCCGGCGCGGCCCTTCTATCCTCGGGAGGCGGGCACGGGCCGGACGGCGGACGGCGCGAAAGCGCGTCGCTCGTCTCGTCGTCGTGAAGCTCGATCGTGCCGCATCATGTCCTCCGGGCGCGGCGGATAGCATGGCGGCCCAACTTCGTCAAAGCCACTTATGGCCTTGCGACGCATCGGGAATGCGCGCAGGCTCCGCTCTGGGGAGAGGCTGCGGAAGGGGAAACGCCGCAGCCCCTCAAGGAGGGCGCAAGAATGATTCGGCACTCGAACTCCATCCGCCGCGCGCGGATGCTCGCGGGCACATCGCTGGTCGCCATCCTGTCGGCGGTTGCGCTTGCCGGGAGAGCCGGTGCTGATCCCTTGCCGCCTTCGCCACCGGCACCGGATCTCGATTTCGTCACGGTCGACTACGGCAGCAACAGCACCTTCTTCACCGGAATCCGGGGTGACAACCTCGTCGGGAACTACGTGATCCCCGGCACGGCAGATACAGGCGGGCTGCTCTACCGCTCCGATACCGGGACCTGGGTCCCGTTCACGGAGGCGACGGAGAACGGCGTCAACTACCCCGATGCGTACAGCTCGTCACCCTACGGGCCGACCTTCGGCACCATGGGTGGCATTCTCAGGGTCGTCGGCGTCTACAAGACCGGCTCGTCACCCTACAATCTCGGTTATCTCTACGACGGTGCTGCGGCGCCGGGCGCCGATCCCATCACGCTCATCTATCCGG
This sequence comes from Pseudomonadota bacterium, assembly GCA_023392225.1. GTDB lineage: Bacteria > Pseudomonadota > Alphaproteobacteria > Rhizobiales > Kaistiaceae > Bauldia. The sequence continues at coordinate 10,114 of JAEVZM010000082.1, read as the reverse complement.
AGACCAACCCCGGCGAGCCGACGCTGTTCACCTTTCCGCACAGCCAGTTCGGCAACACCGTGGTCGGCGACTACGACACCCAGCTGAAGACCGGCAACGTCTTCATCTACGACATCCCGTCCGGCACCTTCACCACCAACAACAAGCCCGGCGCGGTCAGCACCACCGCCTACGGCATCTACGGCGACAAGATCGCCGGCGGCTATGGTCCGGGCCCGGGTGGCGAGGTCGGCTTCGAGCACGGCTACATCTACGACCGTCCGACCGACACCTGGACGACCTACGATCATCCGGATGCCTTCTTCACGCATTTCGAGGGGATCAGCGGCGCCGGCCGCGGCAACGAGTACAATCTCGTCGTCGACTACATCGACGTCGACGGACAGAAGGCGGCGGTGCTCCACATCGACGCCGAGGGCAACGAGACCTGGATCCCGCTGGTGATCGAGGGCGCCAACACCGTCTCGGCGAACTCGATCTACGGCGACACCGCGATCGGCATCTACACCGACTCGGAAGGCACTCACGCCTACACCGTCAAGATTCCCGGCATCTACAATCCGCTCACCAACGACGGCAAGCTGGTCAGCGACGCTTCAGGCGCCGTGATGATCGCGGCGGAGAAGGGCGACGACGTCGTCAACAACGGCACGGTCCGCGTCACCGGCCCGAACGCCATCGGCATCCGCGGCGAGACCTACGGCGTCCTCAACAACTACGGCAAGGTGGTCGCGCGGGGCGACGGCAGCGCCGCCGTCGACATGAACGGCGCGTTCGGCACGCTGCTCAACGGCGGCGTCATCCAGGCGAAGAAGGGCGCCGATGCGATCCGTGCCGACGGCACGGCCGAAGGCAGCATGGTCGTCAATGCCGGGGTCATCGATGGCCGGGTGCGGGTCCTCGCCGGCGAATATGCGCGGTTCGAGAACGCCGGCTGGATGGGCGCCACCGGCGATGGCGCCGGCACGCAGCATGTCATCGACGGCACCTTCGCGCAGACTGCCGACGGCGTGCTTGCGCTCCGCATCAAGGGATCGAAGAACGACAGGCTCACGATCGATGGGGTGGCGCGCATCGACGGCACGGTCGAGACCGTGGTCGTGCCGGGCAAGGGCCTGTCCCAGCACTATACCCTGGTCAAGGCGGACGAGCTCACCGGCCGTTTCGCCACCTTCGATTCGATTGGCCTTCCCGCCTTCTTCAAGGCCTCGCTCGACTACACCGACACCTCGGTCGCCCTCGACCTCAAGGCACGGCTCGGCAAGCTGCACGGCCTCACGCCCAACCAGCGTGCGGTCGGCAAGGCCTTTGACCACGTCTTCAACCAGGGTGGTGACATCCCGGACGACATCGCCGCGGCGCTGTTTGCGCTCGATGGCGCCGATCTCCCCGGTGCCCTCGGGGCGAGCTCGGGCGAAGTCTTCGCCAGCCAGCAGTCGGTGCTGATCAACCAGGGCCTGTTCATCCGCGAGGCGTTGCTCGGCCGTCTCCGCCAGTCGCCGCCCGCCTCCGGCGGCGGCTCCGACCTGGCGCTCGCCTATGCGGCGGTTCCCGGTGAGTCCCCGACCGCCGCCGTCTTCGCCTCCGACCCGACCTTCTGGGCGCAGGGCCTCGGCGCCTGGGGCAGCATCGACAGCGACGGCAACGCCGCTTCGGTCAGCTCGGATTTCGGCGGCATCGTCGGTGGCATCGATGCCGAGATCGCCGACCGCTGGACCGCCGGCGTCGCCTTCGGCTACACCAGCTCGCACGCCGATATCGACGATCTCGACAGCTCCGCCGATACCCAGAGCGGGCTCGTCGGCGCCTATGCCGGTGCCGAGTTCGGCGCCTGGCGGGTACGCGGCGGCGGCAGCTACGGGCTCAACTTCGTCGATACCAACCGCTCGGTCAGCTATCCCGGCTACAGCGAGACCAACACGGCGAGCTATCAGGCCGGGCTCGGGCAGCTCTTCGGCGAGGTCGCCTATGCGACGGCGGTCGGAGGGGCAGCGGTCGAGCCGTTCGCCGGTCTCGCCTGGGCGCATCTCCACAGTGACGGCTTCACCGAGAAGGGCGGCGCGTCGGCCCTGTCGGGCGACGCGGCCACTGCCGATGTCGGCTACACCACGCTCGGCGTGCGCATCGCGGCACGGCGGGTGCTGAGCGGCGGCATGGTCCTCGTCCCGCGCGCCTCGCTCGCCTGGCAGTATGCCTTCGGCGACCTCACGCCCGAGGCGTCGCTGTCCTTCGCCGACGCCTCCGACCTCGCCTTCACCGTCGCCGGGGCGCCGATCGCGCAGAACGCGGCGCTGGTCGATGCGGGGATCGATCTCGAGGTCAATGACGCGCTCCGCATCGGGCTGTCCTACTACGGCCAGCTCTCGTCGGAGGCGCAGGACTCCGCAGTACGCGGCAGCCTGACCTGGAAGTTCTGAGACGGCTCGGGCCCGGGTTCGAGTAGCGCGGGGCTCACCACGTCTCCGATGGCGGTTCCACGCCGGCGATCTCGGCGAGGCGCCGGCGGGTTGCCGGGGTGGTATCCTCGGGCAGGGCGTCGGGCGGGAAGAAGCCGCTGTCGACGATCTCCATGTTCCGCGGCGGCGGGGCGACCTGGCGCCACGCGCGGCAGACATAGAGGGCGACGTGATCGCGGGGCGACGCCTGGCGGTTCCAGTACATGCCGAATAGCTCGGGCCCCGCGGTAAGGGCGATGCCGGCTTCTTCCTCCAGCTCGCGCTCGAGCGAGACCCGCATCGTCTCGCCGGGCTCGACCCCGCCGCCAGGCATGTACCAGCCGGGAACGTAGCCGTGGCGGACGAGGAGGATGCCGCCGGCCGAATCGAACACGGCGGCGCGGACCCCGAGCGTCATGCCGCGCCGGAGCCGCGCATAGGCCAGGAACGCCCGCGTCGGGAACTTGATGATCGGCCTTGCCACGTGTCCCTCGATCCGTCGGGTTCACGCTCCCATAGCATGCCCGTGGCGCTTTACCCCGTCCCGCTGCTCCGCTAAGCGGGGGGTGGATGTTCACGCTCGCCCAACTGTCCGATCCGCATCTGGGGCCGCTGCCGCCGGTGCGGTGGCGCGATCTCGCCTCCAAGCGCGCGTTCGGCTACGTGAACTGGCAGCGCGGTCGGTCCTCGGCGCTCGGCCCGGAGAGCCTGCAGCGTCTCGTCGCCGATCTCCATGCCCACCACCCGGACCACATCGCGGTGACCGGCGACCTCGTCAATCTCGGCCTGCCGGCGGAGATCGACGCCGCCCACACCTGGCTCGCCGACGTCGGCGAGCCGTCGAAGGTGAGCGTCATCCCCCGCAATCACGACGCCTATCTGCCCGGGGCTCTCCGCCACTACACCGACGCCTGGGCGCCCTACATGACCGGCGACGACGGCCATGCCGGCTTTCCATATGTCCGCATCCGCGGGCCGGTGGCGATCGTCGGCGTGTCGAGCGCCATCGCGACGGCGCCGCTGATGGCGACCGGCCGGGTCGGCGAGCGCCAGTCCGAGGCACTGGCCGACCGACTCTTCGCGCTTGGTCGCGAGGGGCTGTTCCGCGTCGTGCTCATCCATCATCCGCCCGCCGAGAAGTCGACGCCGTGGCACAAGCGCCTGACCGACGCGTCCCGCTTTCGGGCCGTCGTGGCGCGGGCGGGGGCGGAGCTGGTCCTCCACGGCCACAACCACGTGACCAGCGTCGCCGAGATTTCCGGTCCGGACGGCCCGGTGCCGGTGGTCGGGGCGACATCGGCGTCGCTCCACGCCTCGCCCGGGCATCCCGGCGGCAGCTATCTGCTCTACCGGATTCGGCGCGGCGAGCGCGGCTTCGTCTGCGACATGGAGGAGCGGGGGCCGCCGCATTCCGGCGGCGGGATCGAGACACTGTTCCGGCAGCGGCTCGAAGGCGCGGTCAGCCCGGCAGGTTGACCAGCACGTAGGCGAACAGGCCGAGCACGCCGAGCAGCAGGCCGCCGAGGAAGGCGGCAACCACCCAGCCGGTGGTCGGCATCGCGCCACGCGGGCGCTCCTCCGGCTCGAGAATCGCGCGGCCCAGCGGTCGCGGGGCGCGCTTCCGCCCCTTCTCGTCGGTCGGCGCGGTGCGGCGGAGCAGCCAGTCGCCCTCCATCGCCCGCTCGCGCTCGATGATCCGCTCGGCGAGGTAGTTGGTGATCATGTCGGCGACGGCGTCCATCTCGGCCGACTCGATGATCACCGTGCGGCCGAGCCGGGTGTCCTTGAGGAAGCGGTAGGTCCGGCGATCGCGGTCCATGACCACGAACGAGGTCATGTCGATCCAGAGACGCGGCGGCGTGCCGCCGGAGACGCTCAGGACGAAGGCCTCGTTGTCCTCCGGAATCTCGGCGAACACGCTGCGCAGCTCGTCGGCGAGCATCTCGAGCCGCGCACGCTCGGCATCACGGAGCTCGACGACGACGTCGGAACGCTCCGCTTCAGCCGTGCGGACACGGCGGATGGCCGCCTTGAGGCTCCGCACGGTAGCTCCCCCACGATGATCGGACGTGTCGCTCATATCCTACCCGAGCCGTCCGTGAATGGTTATCAGGATGTTAGCAATTTGAAAGCGAATTGGCGTGGGTTTCGTTAATTCTTGATCCGGCCGCGGTGACGTCATAACCGGTTCTCGTCCGATGATCTCCCCGTGCGAGGACTTATCCCCGATGACCACGCTTCCTGCCGCTGCCGCGCGCGTCCAGGCCGCCGCCGAGGCGCTCGGACTGGATGTCGAGGTCCGCATCATGCCGGACAGCACCCGCACTGCCGCGGACGCCGCCGCTGCCTGCGGCTGCACCGTCGGCCAGATCGTCAAGTCGCTGATCTTCCAGGGCAAGGACAGCACCCGGCCGATCCTGCTTCTGGTCTCGGGATCGAACCGGGTCGACGAGAAGGGCGTTGCCGCCGTGCTCGGGGAGCAGATCGTGCGCCCCGATGCGGGGTTCGTGCGCGAGGTCACCGGCTTCGCCATCGGCGGCATCCCGCCATTCGGCCATTCGGGCGCGCTATCGACCTGGATCGACGAAGACCTCCTGCAGCACATCACCGTCTGGGCCGCGGCCGGTACGCCAAATGCCGTGTTTGCAGTCAATCCGGTCAAGCTCCGCGACGCGATCGGGGCGAGGGCGCTGCGCGTCTCCTGAGACTACGGTTCCGGTTACTGCCGGAGCGCGAAGACATGGCCGGTGACGACGAAGACCCGCTCGCCGGCCTGGTTGACGCCGGTCGTCTCGATGCTCACGAGGCCCCAGCCCGGCTTGGAGGCTGACGGGCGTTTGGCCGCGATTCGGCTGGTGAAGGTGATCGTGTCGCCGGGATAGACGGCGCGAAGCCACTTGAGGTCGTCGAAGCCGGGGGAAGGGCCGAGGGCGGCCACTGGACGCCCGGCATTCCGCGCCTGCTCGTCGAGGCGGGCGAAGTAGCGCGCCATGAGGCCCATCATCACCGAGGCGGTGTGCCAGCCGCTGGCGCAGATTGCGCCGAACAGGCTGGCCCGGGCCGCTTCCTCGTCGATGTGGAAGGGTTGCGGGTCGTAGGCGAGGGCGAAGCGTCGGATCTCGTCGTCGGTGAAGCGGTGGGCGCCGAGCGCGTGGCGCGCGCCGACCTCGAAGTCCTCGTAGATCATGCGGCCGCTCCACGCCGGAAGAAGATCGGGTTCTCCATGAGCAGCACCGTCTCGCCCGACTGGTTCACCACCTCGTGGCGGAAGCGGATGATGCCGAGCTCGGGCCGGGTCGCCGAGCTGCGGACCTCGAGCACGGTCGAGGCGCCGGAGATGCGGTCGCCCGGGCGCAACGGCCGGCGCCACTTGAGGGAATCGATGCCCGGCGAGCCGAGGCAGGAGGAATCGACCAGATAGGCGTCGCAGAGCATGCGCATCAGGAGGGCGCAGACATGCCAGCCGGACGCGAACAGGCCGCCCGCCAGATCGGTCGCGGCGGCGCGCTCGTCGAGATGGAAGGGCTGCGGGTCGAACTCGGCGGCGAAGGCGATGATCTCGGCCCGGCCGACCTGGCGCTCGGGCAGCGGCAAGGTCTCGCCGACCGTGAAATCCTCGAAATGGCGCTTGGGCACGATGGCCTCCCGGACTTTTCTTGGCCGGATCGATAAACCCCCATCCTGTTCCGATCAACATTCGGCCTCGGGTTGCGGTTTCCAAGGCGGCCGCGCCCGCGGTATAGGTGGATACGTCACGACTCCTGCCGGATCCCCACGCTTTGCAGTTCCTGTCCTTCGTGCGCGAGCACGCGCGTCCGCTCGCCTTCGGCGCGTTGCACGCCTTTTATTCGGCCCCGGGCCAGACCTTCTGCATCGGTCTGTTCATCGCTGCGATTGGCGACAGCCTCGGCATGAACCCCGCCGAGATCGGCGGCCTCTACCTCGCCGCGACGGTCGGCTCGGCGCTCACCCTCATGTTCGTCGGGCAGTGGATCGATCACGTCCGGCTGGTCCATTTCAGTGCCGCCGTCATCGTCGGCCTCGGCATCGCCTGCCTGATCATGGCGTCCGCGGCGGGAGCCTTCACCCTCTTCCTCGCCTTCTATGCGCTGCGCCTGACCGGGCAGGGGCTGATGGTCCATGTCGAGGCGACCGCGACCGCGCGGGCCTTCGAGCGCGAGCGCGGCCGGGCACTCGGCGTCACCGCGCTCGGCGTGCCGCTGTCCGAGGTGGTGTTCCCGCCGCTCGCCGTGGCGGGAATCGCGGCCTTCGGCTGGCGGCCGACCTATGCGCTGTTCGGCGTGGTGGCGTTGCTCGTGCTCCTGCCGCTGACGCAGTGGCTGCTGAGCGGCATCCGGCGCGCGCCGCCGCCCGGCGGCCATGGGGGTGGTCCATGGCGGAGCCTGGTTGCCGGCCTCCTCCTCCTCGCCCGCTCGCGCTACGTCTGGGCGGCGCTGCCCAATCTCGCGGTGCTGCCCTTCTTCGTGACCGCGGTGATGTTCCACATCACCACGATCGCCGCGGCCAAGGGCTGGGCGCCGGGGCTGGTGGCGGCGAGCTTCCCGGCGAGCGCCGTCGCCCACGTCGTCGGCCTCTTCGCCTCGGGCTACGTGATCGACCGCATCTCGGCCAAGCGGATGTTCCTGTTCCAGTCGGTGCCGATCGTCCTCGCCGTCGCGGTGCTCGGCAGCTTCGCCTCGCCCTGGACGCTGCCCTTCGCCTTCGCTCTCATCGGCTTCGGTGCCGGCCTCGCCAAGCCGGTGATCACCGCTGTGTGGGCGGAGCTGTTCGGCGTTGCCTCGCTCGGCACGATCCGGAGTGCGGCGGCGATGTACATGGTGCTGATGTCGGCGACGGCGCCGTTCGTCTTCGGCGCGCTGCTCGAGGCGGGCGTGGGCGTCGACGTGATCCTGGTCGGCTTTGCCGTGGTCGGCGTCATCTGCCTGCTGCCGCCGTTCTACGCCGCCTGGCGGCAGTGGCGGTAGCCGGGACGGTACAGGCAGCGGTCAGCTCTTGCGGAGCCCGCCGAGGCTGACGCAGAGCATCGTGCAAGGCGCGTCATAGGGCACCTTCCAGCCGTGTCCGGTGCCGTTCTGGACGAGGCTGTCGCCGGGACCGAGGCTGACGTCCTCGCCTCCGTCGAGATGGAGGATGCAACGTCCGGAGAGGATGTAGATGAGGTCCACCGTGTCGGTCCGGTGCATGCCCGGATGATCCTTGTCCATCGACCCGATGAGGCCCGGCAGTTTCTTCTCGGCCTCGGCAATGGCGCTGGCGGGGTCGAAGCCGGCAGGCTTCGGCGTCGCGTCCGGCGGGATGGTGATCACCTCGAAGCGGTAGCCTTCCGGGCCGGGGAACCAGCCTTGGTGAGGCGGCTCGCTGCCCGCATCGGGAAAGGTTGGCGGCTTGTCCGCGCCCCAGAGGTAGAAGAAGGCGCCGCCCGGCATCAGCGAGATGGTGATCGGGGCGACGCTGTCCTCGCGCACCACCACCGACCTGCCATCGGGCGCGGTACCGGTGACCACCCGCCGCATGCCTTTCGGGGACTGCGGCACGGGCGGACCTCCTCCGGTCAGACGTTGAACTTGAAGTGCATCAGGTCGCCGTCCTTGACGACGTATTCCTTGCCTTCGTCGCGGGCCTTGCCGGCGTCCTTCGCCGCCTGCTCGCCGCCGAGGCCAATGAAGTCATCGTAGCCGATGGTCTGGGCGCGGATGAAGCCCTTCTCGAAGTCGGTGTGGATGACCGCGGCCGCCTGCGGCGCCTTGGTGCCCTCGACGATGGTCCAGGCCCGCACTTCCTTCGGCCCGGCGGTGAAGTAGGTGATCAGGCCGAGAAGCGCGTAGCCGGCGCGGATCAGGCGGTCGAGCCCGGGCTCCTCGAGGCCGAGGGAATCGAGGAAGTCGCGCTGCTCGGAATCGGGGAGCTGGGCGATCTCGGACTCGATCGCGGCCGAGATAACCACGCTCGCCGCACCCTCGGCGGCCGCCATCTCCTCGACCCGCTTCGAGAGGCTGTTGCCGGTGGCGGCGGAGGCCTCCTCGACATTGGCGACGTAGAGCACCGGCTTGGCGGTGAGGAGGTTGAGGGCGCGGAACGCCTTCTCCTCGTTGGCGGGAATCTCCGCCACGCGGGCCGGTTTGCCGGCGTTCAGCACCTCGAGCGCGGCGTCCATCAGCGCCACTTCGGCCTTGGCTTCCTTGTCGCCGCCCTGGGCGCGCTTGCGCAGCTGCACCACCCGCCGCTCGAGGCTCGCGAGGTCGGCGAGCATCAGCTCGGTATTCACCGTCTCGGCATCGGCCACCGGGTCGACGCGGCCCTCGACATGGGTGATGTCGCCGTCCTCGAAGCAGCGCAGCACGTGGACGATGGCGTCGACCTCGCGGATGTTGGCGAGGAACTGATTGCCGAGGCCCTCGCCCTTGGAGGCGCCGCGCACCAGCCCGGCGATGTCGACGAAGTTGATGCGGGTCGGCACGAGGTTCTGGGGCTTGGTGATCGCGGCGATCGCGTTGAGCCGCGGGTCGGGGACCGCCACCTCGCCGGTATTCGGCTCGATCGTGCAGAACGGGTAATTGGCGGCCTGGGCCGCCGCGGTGCGGGTGAGGGCATTGAAGAGGGTCGACTTGCCGACGTTCGGCAGGCCGACGATGCCGCAGGTGAAGCCCATCGGATTTGTGCGCTCAAGGTTCTCGGGGTTACCGTCGCGCAGTCGCGCGACGAGGCGTTGGCGAAGGCCATAGCAGGCGCGCGCATTGCAGGTAAAGACTCGTTCCGTCGCGTTTGTGACGGCGGGGATTGATCCATCTCACGGCTGCGCCCCCGTCCGGGGTGGGAAACTCGCGCAAGGCCGATCGTGAAGCCATTAGGGAGACTAACGAGATGAACGCTTCCGACCTCAACGTCATCATCACCGGCGGTGCCCGCGGCATCGGCGGCGCCACGGCGCGGCTGCTCGCCGCCGACGGCGCCAAGGTGATGATTGCCGACGTCCTTGACGACGAGGGTCAGGCGCTTGCCGGGGAGCTTGGCGAGAAAGTCGTCTACCGACACCTCGACGTGACCTCGCCGGAGGAGTGGAAGACGGGCGCCGCGGCGGCCGAGGCCGATTTCGGCAAGGTCAACGCGCTGTTCAACAACGCCGGCATCGTCACCTTCTCGGGTGTGCTCCAGCACACTCCGGAGAGCTTCCGCCACATCATCGACATCAACCTCTATGGCGTCTTCCTCGGCATCCACACCGTCGCGCCGCTGATCGCCAAGGCGGGGGGCGGGGTGATCGTCAACACCTCCTCGACCGCGGGGCTCCAGGGCTATGCCGGCATCGCCGGCTATGTCGCCAGCAAGTGGGGCGTGCGCGGCCTGACCAAGGCCTCGGCGCTCGACCTCGCCGCGGACAAGATCCGGGTGCTGTCGCTCCATCCCGGGCCGATCCACACGCCGATGACCGCGGGCCTGCCCGAGGAGAACGCCGCGGCGCAGCCGATCCCGCGCTACGGCGAGCCGGACGAGGTTGCCCGCATGGTCCGCTTCATGATGCTCGAGGCGACCTATTCGACCGGGTCCGAGTTCGTGGTCGATGGCGGCGCCGTCACCGGGCAGGTCCTCGCCCTGCCCGAAGAGTAGGGTCTCCCACGCCAGCGGGCGCCCCCGGCGGGGGCCCCCGGCGCCGGCCCGGG
>JAEVZM010000621.1 GCA_023392225.1 Pseudomonadota bacterium | reverse complement strand
CCCGGGCGCGCCCCCCCCCCCCCCCCCCGATGCGCGATACGCGCCGGCGGCGCTATTCGGGCAGGACGCCGATCGCCTTGAGGTAGTCCTGGTGGCTGGCGACGAGCTCCTTGGCGATGTCGGTGGTGGCGAACTCGGGCCAGGTCGAGATCGCCGCTTCGCGGAACGCGGCGCGGTCTTCCGGCGACCAGTCCCAGACCTGGACGCCGGCGGCCTTCAGCTCACGGGCCGCCTCGGCATTGGCCTTGGCGGAGGTCAGCGCCTGGCGGAGCGCCGCCTTCTCCATCGCCACCTCCATGATCCGGCGCTGGTACTCGGGCATGGCGTCCCACACCGTCTTGTTGCAGGCGAGGTGGTCGGACGGCATCGAGTGGAAGCCGGGATAGGTAGCGTTGCTGGCGACGTCGTAGAGGCCCATGCCCTTGTTGTTGGCAAGGATCGAGGCGTCGGCACCGTCGATGATGCCGGACTGGAGGGCGGTGAAGACCTCGGTGAAGTCCATCACCACCGGCTTGGCGCCGAGCTTCTCGAAGATCTTGGTCTCCATGCCCGGCGGCGAGCGGAACTTCCAGTCCTTGAGGTCGGCGACGCCGCGCAGCGGCTTGGTCGAGGCGAGCGACTCCTGGCCGACCACCCACCAGCCGATGAGCTGCATGCCGTACTGGTTGTAGAGCTTCTGGGCGTCCTCGAGGCCGCCGCCGGTGAGCAGCCAGCCGAGCTGCTGGAACGGCGTGTCGTAGCCGCCCATGATGTCGCCGACGAACTGGAAGGCGGGATCCTTGCCGGTCTGGTAGGCGCCGCCGGTCATGTCGCAGTCGAGGATGCCGTTGGCGGCGGCGTCGAAGGTCTCGACCGAGGCGACCACCGAGGACGAGTAGAACATCTCGATGGTGATGTCGCCGTTCGACATGGTCTGGACGTCGTCGACGAACTGAGCGGCGTTCTTGCCGGAGATGGTCTCCGGGGCGTAGTGGGTCTGGATGCGAAGATTGGTCTTCGTCCCTTCCGCCGCGACCGCGCCAGCGGCCATGACAACGATTACACTCGAAGCCAGTAGGGTCCTGAGCTTCATTGGACAACGTCCTCCCCGTTTAGCGGTTTTCCTCCGTGGCCCGACGGTTGCGGGTTCTTGTCGCGTCTTGTTGTCGCACTATCGTAGACCAATCTTCGCAAATCTAACAATCGACGATGCGAGGGGCGGCCGGAGCCGACGGTGCCGTCGCGATCACGATGCGTCGCCGGGCCGCGCAGCGTGGCCGAACCGCGCGTGCGCACCGCCTCCCGGTCCTTGCAGCTTCACTCGCCGCGGCTACGATGCCCGGCGGATGGAGGCCGCGGAAGAACGGCGCCGGGACGCCCGGTGGCCGGCCCTGCGCCGGCGCATCGAAGAGGAGGATCGCCCATGTACTCGTTCACGCTTCCCGTCAGCTCCGAAGGCGGCGACACCAGCTTCCAGAACAACGTCCCCGACCCGATCACCTCCGGCGCCGAGCTGCCGACTTTCAAGTTCGAGCTCGAGAAGTCGACCGGGCGGGTCGATGGCGGCAGCTACGGCAAGGAGGCGACGGTCTCCCAGCTGCCGATCTCGAAGGGCATCGCGGGCGTGTCGATGCGGATGGAGCCGGGGGTGATGCGCGAGCTGCACTGGCACGCGACGGCCGCCGAGTGGGCCTTCGTCACCGAGGGGCGGGTGCGGACCACGGTGATCGACCCGCAGGGCTGCGCCGAGACCAACGACTTCGAGCCGGGCGACATCTGGTACTTCCCGCGCGGCCACGGCCACGTCATCGAGACGCTGGGCGACAAGCCGTGCCACTTCATCCTCGTCTTCGACAACGGCTACTTCTCCGAGTTCGGCACCTTCAGCATCAGCGACTGGATCGGCCACGCGCCGAAGGCGCTGCTCGCCAAGAACTTCCGCGTGCCGGCCGAGACCTTCGCCAACTTCCCGAAGGAGGAGGTCTATTTCGCGCGCGGCAAGGTCCCGCCGGCGGTGGCGCAGCCGCCGCTCCAGGGCTGGAAGGCGCCGCCGCTCACCCACAAGTTCAGCATGATGGCGCAGAAGCCGTTCGAGACCTTCGAGGGCGGCATCGAGTGGCGGGTCGAGGCGGCGCAGTTCCCGATCTCCTCGACCATGACCGGCGTGGTGCTGGAGATGGAGCCGGGCGCGCTCCGCGAGCTGCACTGGCACCCCAATGCCGCCGAGTGGCAATACGTGCTCAGCGGCCAGCTCAGCGTGACGCTGTTCGGCTCCAAGGGCCGCTGGCGCGAGGAGGTGCTGAACCAGGGTGACGTCGGCTACATCCCGCAGGGCTTCGGCCATTCCATCGAGAACGTCGGCGGCGGCAAGGCGCGCATCCTCATCGTCTTCAACAGCGGCCACTACCAGACCATCGACCTGTCGCAGTGGATCGCCGGCAACCCAGTCGACGTGCTCGCCACCAATTTCGGCCAGGACGCCTCGGTGTTCGAGCGCTTCCCGAAGGGCGACGTGTTCCTGACGAAGTAGCGGCTTCCTCACGGAGGAGGGGCCGGG
>JAEVZM010000586.1 GCA_023392225.1 Pseudomonadota bacterium | reverse complement strand
GACTACGCGAAGGACAAGCTGTGGGGAGGTGATGGCAGCGACACATTCTTCTATGGCCAGGCTTGCGGCAAGGATGTGATCCGCGACTTCAGCTGCCGTGAGGATCGGATCATGTTCGACCTCGCGGTCGTGAAGAACAGGAAGAAGCTGCTGAAGCTCGCCGAGCAGTACAAGAAGGGCGTCGCTATCGAGTTCTCGGAGGTCGACGTTCTCAAGATCGAGGATGTGAAGCTCAAGCAGTTCAAGAAGGCCGATATCGGCTTCGACTTTCTCTGAGGCGGTTCGGCCTTCGTCGGCAGGCGGATGTATCCAAATGCCTCACCCGAGCGGGTAGCCGTTCTGCTCGAGGAACAGCTTCAGGCGATCGGGGAATTTGAGGACCGCCTTCTGCCGGCGGGGGCATTGCTCGAACGGCTCGCCGGAGAGGCAGACCTCCTCGCCGGCGTCGGCGTCGTGGTTCCAGTTGGCGTCGAGCTCGTTCCAGGCGGCGAGGCCTTCGCCGACCCGCTGCTTGGCCGCCACCCAGCCGGCGAGAAAGCCGCGCTTGCTCCAGCGGTCCCGGCCCTCCGGCCAATCGGCCTCCATGCCGTCCAGCCAGCGCTGATGGGCTGGCAGGAACTGGATCTCGGCCGAGGCGTCGACCACCGCCCCGCGCCGCACCGTCTGGATCTGCAGCGGCGCGTTGCTGCAGGCATAGCAGTCGAACTCGTAGAGGAAACGGTTGTCGACGGTGACGATCTCGGCATGGCCGTCGCCGTCGACATCGTGGAGGTACCGGCCGTCGCCGTCGAAGGCGCCGACCTCGACGGCGTGCCAGCGGTTGCCGATCTGGGTCGCGACGATCACCACCGCGCAGCAATGGGCGCCGCCGGAATAGCTGGTGAAATAGACCTCGGGCCGCGCATTGTTGGGGTCGATCTCGGCGATGCTCGCCTCGGTCGCCGGGAAGTCGAAGCCGGAGGCGACGCCGACCGCCTCGAGCACCTTTCGCTCGCCCACCGTGACCGTGAGCACCGGGACGTCGAAATCGGGATCGACCCGCGGCCGGTGCACCATGTCGATGGTAGCGGTCACGTCGCCGACGGTGACCGAGGCGCTGGTCGCGCCGTCCTCGAAGAAGGTGGTGGGGTAGTCCGCTCCGCCGTCCTGCGCGAGCGCCGCACCCATGCCGAGGGCGAGCAGGAAGGCTGCGGGCAGCGTGGCGACAGGGGACACGGGCACCTCCACGAATCGCCCATCCGACTGTAGTTGCCGCCGCGCTGGGGCGATACCCCGAAGCCTCGCCGGACCCGCACGCGGCAGACGCCGCTAGGGAAGGGCGTCGAACTGGGGAAGGTCCAGGCCGCCAGAATCCCAGGCCTGGCGCGAGCGGACGAAGATCGCGTCGTGGGGCTCGAACCGATCGGGCTCGTCGAGCGTGCCGGCATAGATGGTGTAGTGGCCGTCGTCGGGCTCGCGCCGCCCGAACAAGTGGGTGCCGCATTGCGGGCAGAAGTGGCGGAAGCTCATGGCGCCGCTGTCTGCCCGGACCGGGTGGGCGCGGGTCTCTCCGCTGACCGAGACCGCCTCGCGCCGGAAGCCGATGTAGCAGGAATGGCCCGTCGAGGTCGCCCGCTGGCAGTCGCGGCAGTGGCAGAACCCGGCATAGTCCGGCTCCGCGCGGGCCTCGTAGCTCACCTGTCCGCACAGGCAGCGTCCCGTCCAGATGCGCATGCGGCATTCCTCCCCTCGCGCGACAGGTTCGGAGCAGAGCATGGCGGACACGCCGGCAGGCGGCAAACGCTTTCGCCGCGGGCTCGCACGGCTCAGGAACCGGCGTTTCTGCTTCAATCCGCCGGATGCCAATTGCGGCGATTCAGTCTAGTGTCGACGCCATAAACGGAGGTGATCATGCCCGATACCAAGGGCCTGAAGACAGTCAGGCTGAATCTTGCCCGCCAGAAGGGTTATCCCGACGGAAGCGACCGCCACGGCTACCGCTTCACCGCGCCGCTCGACGAGAGCGGCCATCTCGATGCCGATGGCTGGAAGAAGCACCGCGACCTCTGCCGGGTGGTGCGGTTCTGGGGCGAGGAGGAGGACGATATCGGCCACCTCATCCATCGCCCCGGCGGCTCCTGGGGCTTCACCTACGACCTCGCCGGTGACGAGGGCGACGAATCCGGCTGGAAGCTGTCGAGCCACTCTTTCGTGCCGGGCGAGTACGTTTCGATCCGCGACGAAGATGGCGAGCTCAACACCTTCCGCGTGGTGACCGTCGAGGACGTCTGAGCCGGTTCCGTCCTGCGCGCTCCGCGGGCAGGTTGCACAACCGCTAGGCGGCGTCGCCGTGGGTGTGGTGGCGGTTCCTGCCCGGGATCGCATCACGGCCATGGCGGCACGGATATTGCGGATGCGGTGACTTCCAGGGCCGACAAGGCCGAGACTTGGGAGATGACCGCATGATCCGCACGCCTTTCCGTCCGCTGGCCCTCCTGGCTGCCGTCGCGACCCTCGGTCTGGTCGGCGCCGCTGCCGCGGACGATACGCCGATCAAGTTCTCGCTCGACTGGAAGTTCGAGGGCCCGGCCGCGCCGTTCCTGCTCGCCAAGGAGAAGGGCTACTTCGCCGACGAGGGCCTCGACGTCACCATCGACACCGGCGCCGGCTCGGTCGAGCCGATCAACCGCGGCGCCTCGGGCGCCTATGACATGGGCTTCGGCGACATCAATTCGGTCATCAAGTTCAACGACCAGAACCCCTCGACGCCGCTCAAGTCGATCTACATGGTCTACAACAAGCCGGCCTTCGCCATCGTCGGTCGAAAGAGCCTCGGCATCTCCGCCCCCAAGGACCTCGAGGGTCACAAGCTCGGCGCCCCCGCGCCCGACGGCGCCTATGCCCAGTGGCCGATCTTCGTCGAGGCGAACGGCATCGACGCATCCAAGGTCACCATCGAGAATGTCGGCTTCCCGGTGCGCGAGCCGATGCTCGCCTCCGGCCAGGTCGATGCCATCACCGGCTTCTCGTTCTCGTCCTTCATCAACCTCAAGGCCAACGGCGTCCCGGTCGACGATATCTCGGTGCTGCTGATGGCCGACTACGGCGTCGACCTCTACGGCAACACGATCATCGTCTCGCCGGCCTTCGCCGAGAAGAACCCCGATGCGGTGAAGGGCTTCCTCAAGGCGCTCAACAAGGCGATCGAGGAGACCGTCGCCGACCCTGCGGCGGCGGTGAAATACGTCGTCGAGGCGAACCCGGTGGTCGACGAGGCGACCGAGCTCGAGCGGCTCCAGATGGCGATCGACCAGAACATCGTCACCGACGAGGTCAAGAAGAACGGCCTCGGCGCGGTCGACACGGATCGCCTGACCAGTGCCATCGACCAGATCGGCCTCACCTTCACCTACACTGCCAAGCCCACGGCCGAGGCGGCCTTCGATCCCTCGTTCCTGCCCGACGCCGCGGACCGGATGGTGAAGTAGGCGGGGCACCCGCGGCGGATGGGACACATGTCCCGCGTGCTTCGAGGCCGGCTTCGCCGGTGCCCGGCGATGGGCCGGGC
>JAEVZM010000553.1 GCA_023392225.1 Pseudomonadota bacterium | reverse complement strand
ACCGGGCGCTGATCGGCAAGGTCGACGCGGTATCGGTGACGGTGCCGACCTCGGAGCACCACGCGGTCGCCTCCGAGCTGGTCGAGGCCGGAATTCACGTCTTCGTCGAAAAGCCGATCACTGTCGACGTGGCCACGGCGGCCGATCTCGTGGCCCGGGCCGAGCGCTGCGGCAGGCGGCTCCAGGTCGGGCATATCGAGCGCTTCGCCCCGGCCTTCCGGGCCCTTCGCGAGCGCGTCGTCGCGCCGCGATTGATCGAATGCGTCCGCCGCACGCCCTGGTCGGGCCGCGCGCTCGACGTCGACGTCGTCCTCGACCTGATGATCCACGACATCGACCTCGTGCTGACCCTCGCCGCGTCGCCGGTCGCAGCGGTCGCAGCCACCGGCATCTCGGTCGCGACCCGTTTCAACGACGTGGTCGAGGCGCGGGTGACGTTCGAGAACGGCGTCGTTGCCACCCTTGCCGTCAGCCGTGTCGCCGCGGCGCCGGAGCGGACGCTCGCCGTCACCGAGGACGGCCGCCGGCTGATGGCCGATCTCGGCCGCACCGAGCTCACCGTTGTGTCCGCGGCCCCTGGCGGCGGCATCAGCGAGGAGCGCGTCGCGCTCACCCGCGCCGACAACCTCGCGGCGGAAGTCGATGCCTTCCTCACCAGCGTTGCGGCCGGCACGCCCCCGCCGGTTGACGGGCAGGCCGGCCTTGACGCATTGAAGCTCGCCGAGGCCATCCTCGCCGCTGCCCGAAGCGGTGGCAGGGCCCGGTCCATTCCCATGGAGTCCCGCGTATGACCACCCCGCTGCGTAGCCCCGTCCTTGCCGTGGCCAATGACGATCGCATCGGCCTGTTCGACCTGCAGCGGCAGCGGGCGCGCCTCGAAGCCGACATCAAGGCGCGGATCGACGTGGTGCTGGCGCACGGCCAGTTCATCCTTGGACCCGAGGTCGAGACCCTCGAGAAGCGGCTCGCGACCTATACCGGTGCCGAGCATGTTGTGGCGGTGTCGAGCGGCCGCGATGCCCTGATGATCGCGCTGATGGCCATGGACGTTAAGGCGGGCGACGCGGTGTTCGTCCCGGCCTTCACCTTTGCCGCCACCGCCGGCGCTGTCGCTTCGATCGGCGCGACGCCGGTGTTCGTCGACGCCGATCCCGTGACCTACGACATGGACGCTGCCGACCTCGAGCGCGCCATCGCCGAGGTCGAGGCCGAAGGCCGGCTGACGCCGAAGGTGGTGATGCCGGTCGACCTCTACGGCCTGCCGGCCGACTATGACGTGATCTCGGTGATCGCGGCGAAGCACGGCATGACGGTGCTGTCCGATGCGGCGCAGAGCATGGGCGGCGTCTATCATGGCAAGCGGGTCGGGTCGCTTGCGCCGATCACCGCGACCAGCTTCTACCCGACCAAGCCGCTCGGCTGCTATGGCGACGGCGGGGCGGTGCTGACCGAGCGCGAAGACCTTGCCGAGCGGGTCCGCATGATCCGCTCGCACGGCCGGCAGGGCACCGGCGACGCGGCGATGGTGCTCGGCCTCACCGGCCGGCTCGACACGATCCAGGCGGCGGTGCTCCTCGCCAAGCTCGAGGTGTTCGATGTCGAGCTTCAGCGTCGCCGGGCGATCGCCGCCCGCTACAATGCCGGGCTGACCGGGGTCGTGGGCGTGCCCGAGATTCCGGCCGATCGCGAGAGCGCCTTTGCGATCTACACCATCCGCACCCGGCATCGCGACCAGGTCCGCGCCCTCCTGGACGAGGCCGGCATCGGCACCGGCCTCTTCTACCGCCTGCCGCTGCACGAGCACCCCGCCTTCCGCGGACTGGAGGCCCGGCCGCTGCCGGTTTCCGAGACGCTGGCCGCGGAGGTCATTGCCCTGCCGCTGCACCCCGACCTCAGCGACGAGGAGGTCGACCGGGTCGTTGCCGCGGTGAAGGATGCCGTCACCCGGGTGTGAGCCCGTTGTGTTCTCTGCCCGCTCACGGACGACTGAGGGGCGGAAGGTTGTGACCCTGGTCACTGACACGCCCGTGTGGCAGGCCTATCCGATGGGGGAGGATGGATTTCCTCCTCGCGCAGCTTTCCAGGCGATCGGATGACCCCAAACCGATTGATCCTCGGACCCGGGCGGCGCGGCAAGGGCGGGCCGCTAGCAGGCCCGCCCTTCGCATTTCCCAAAGGTTTGCGCCATTCTCCGCCGGCATTCGGGGTTCATCAAAACGTGACTGTGGCGGCATCGCTGGCAGGGCCTATAACCACCCGGCAAGCCAATGGGCCGGGGCGTTCAGGGACTTCCACGAAGTACGATGCTTGATGTCACCCTCGGTGCGGCGTTTCTGGCCGGCCTCATCTCCTTCGTCTCGCCCTGCGTGCTGCCGCTGGTGCCGCCGTATCTCTGCTATCTCGCGGGCGTGAGCCTCGACCAACTCACCGGAGACACGCCGAGCGAGGTCAGGCGGCGCACGGTCTTCCTCTCCTCGCTCACCTTCGTGCTCGGCTTCTCGACCGTGTTCGTCTCGCTGGGGGCAGGGGCGAGCGCCATCGGCCAGTTCGTCCGCAGCTATATCGACATTCTCAGCGTCGTCGGTGGCGTCATCATCATCATCATGGGGCTCCACTTCCTCGGCGTGTTCCGCATCGGGCTGCTGCACCGACAGGCGCGCTTCGAGGTCAAGAGCCACAAGGTCGGGCCGCTCGGCTCCTACGTGATGGGCCTCGCCTTCGGCTTCGGCTGGACGCCGGGCATCGGTCCGGTGCTGTCGGTGATCCTCGGCATCGCCGGGACCCGCGACACGGTGGGCAGCGGCGCGCTTCTCCTTGCCGTCTATTCGCTTGGCCTCGGCATCCCGTTCATCGCCGCCGGCCTCTTCGCCGGGCCGTTCATGCGCTGGATGCGGCGCTATCGCGGCCACCTCGGCAAGGTCGAGAAGGCGATGGGCGCGCTCCTGGTGCTGACCGGCGTGCTGTTCGTCACCGGCCAGATCACCACCATCGCCTTCTGGATGCTGTCGATGTTCCCGGGGCTGGCGACGCTGGGCTGAGCCCCGCCCCCGAATCACCGTGTTTTCCGGCATAGTGCGGCCCGATTCGGACGGGATGGGCCACCACGACATGACCACACGCACCTGCCTTGCCATCATCCTCGCCGCCGGCGAGGGGACGCGGATGAAATCCGCGCTGCCGAAGGTGATGCACCGGGTCGGGGGCGATCCGATGCTTGGCCACGTCCTGCGCGCGGCGCAGACCGCCGGCGCGGATCGCCTGGCGGTGGTGATCGGCCCGGGGGCCGAGCCGGTCGCCGATTTCGTCGCCAAGGCGGCGCCCGAGGCGAGCGTCCATGTCCAGGCCGAGCGGCGTGGCACGGCCCACGCGGTCGGTGCTGCCGAAGCCGCGTTTGCGCCGGTTCCGGACGACGTGCTGGTGCTCTACGGCGATACGCCGCTGGTCGGTGCCGACACGCTCCGCCGGCTCCGCGACGGGCTGGCGGCGGCCGATCTCGTGGTGCTCGGTTTCACGCCGGACGATCCCGCCGGCTATGGCCGCCTGCTCATGGACGGCACGCAGCTCACCGCTATCCGCGAGATGCGCGACGCCGTGCCGGAGGAGCTTGCGGTGCGGCTCTGCAATGCAGGCGTTATGGCGTTCCGCGGCAGCCTCCTGCCGACGCTCGCCGAGATCGGCAACGACAACGCCAAGGGCGAATACTATCTCACCGACCTCGTCGCCCTCGCCAACCAGGCGGGCAGGGCGGTGACGGTGATCGAGGCCGATGCCGACGAGGTGATCGGCATCAACGACCGGGCCGAGCTCGCCGCCGCCGAGGCGCTGTTCCAGCGGGCCGCCCGGGAGCGGGCGATGGCCGGCGGCGCGACGCTGGTCGCGCCGGAGACGGTGTTCTTCTCCTTCGATACCGAGATCGGTCGCGACGTCACGGTCGAGCCCAACGTGATCTTCGGCACCGGAGTCAGCATCGCCGACGGCGTCACCATCAAGGGCTTCTCGCATTTCGAGGGGGCGCGGATCGAGAGCGGCGCCATCGTCGGCCCGTTCTCGCGGCTCAGGCCGGGGGCCGGGATCGGTGCCGGTGCGCATATCGGCAACTTCGTCGAGGTCAAGAACGCCACGCTCGACGCCGGCGCCAAGGCCAACCACCTTGCCTATATCGGCGACGCCCATGTCGGCGCAGGCACCAACATCGGCGCCGGGGTCATCACCTGCAATTACGACGGCGTCTTCAAGCACCACACCGAGATCGGCGCGAACGCCTTCATCGGCACCAATGCGTCGCTTGTGGCGCCCGTCACCATCGGTGACGGCGCCTATGTGGGGACGGGCAGCGTCATCACCCAGGACGTGCCGGCGGGCGACCTCGCCATCGCCCGTGCCCGCCAGGCCAACAAGCCCGGCTACGGCGAGAAGCTCAAGATGGCCAAGCTCGCGATGAAGAAGGGCGGGTAGGGGCGCCCGCGGCGTGCTATCCAGGTGGACGCGATCCACGACGAGAGGGGAGGAGCCGGCCCATGCCGTTCGTCAGCATCAAGTACGTCAAGGAGAACATCGCCGACGATCCCGAAGGCAAAATGAACCGCATCGCCGACAAGGTGAGCCGGGCGATCGCCGAGGAGATGGGCGTCGGGCCGGATTCGGTCTGGGTCGGGTTCGAGCCGCTGCCGGCGGCAGAGTTCTATGTCGGCGCGAGCAGCGTCGCCGCGATGCGGGCGAAGAAGGCCTGAGGTCCTGACGGCTGCGGCCGGCGACGGCAGTTCCCGACATGCCCGACCGCATCCTCCTGCCGCTGATCGTCGCCTGCGCGCTGTTCATGGAGAACCTCGATTCGACGGTTCTCTCGACCGCGCTGCCGGCGATCGCGGCCGATTTCGGTGCGAGCCCGATCCACCTCAAGCTCGCGCTCACCTCGTACCTCCTGGCGCTGGCGGTGTTCATCCCGGCCTCCGGCTGGCTCGCCGACCGCTTCGGCGCGCGCGCCATCTTCCGCATCGCCATCGCCGTCTTCACTCTCGGCTCGATCGCCTGCGGCCTCTCCAACTCGATCCCCGAGATCGTCGCCGCGCGTGTCGTCCAGGGCATCGGCGGCTCGATGATGATGCCGGTCGGCCGGTTGGTGATCCTCAGGAGCATTCCCAAGCACGAGCTGGTCGGCTCGCTCGCCTGGCTGACCGTGCCGGCGTTGCTCGGCCCGGTGCTCGGGCCGCCGGTGGGCGGCTT
>JAEVZM010000530.1 GCA_023392225.1 Pseudomonadota bacterium | reverse complement strand
GCCGGGCGCTTCGAGGGCGTGACGCTGAACGTGTCGACCTTCAGCGCCGCCTACCCGTCGCTGCTGCAGAAGTGGCTGCCGGAGTTCGAGGCGCTGACCGGGGCGCGGGTCAACTACGATGCCCCGTCCTTCCCGATCTACAACCAGCGGGCCGACCTCGAGCTGTCGACCGGCGGCTCGGCCTATGACGTGGTCAACGTCACCTTCATCTACTCGAGCCGCTGGATTAACTCGGGCTGGCTGACGCCGCTCGACGAGTTCATCGCCGACCCGAACCAGACGCCAGGCGATTTCGACGTCGCCGACTTCCTGCCCGGAGCCATCGCGCCGGAGACCGGCCTCGACGGGCGGCTCTACGGCATCCCCTGGACCGCCGAGGCGCTGCTCACCGGCGCGTCCCGCTTCGACCTCGTCGAGCAGGCGGGACTGGCCTTCCCCGACACCACCGACGACCTCCTGACCGTGCTCAAGGCCGTGAACGGCAAGGAGCGGGTCGCCGGCTTCGTCGCCGACAACCACTATGGCTGGACCTTCGTGCCCTACCTCCAGGCCTTCGGCGGCAACGTGTTCCGGGCGCCGCCGGACGACCTCCTGCCCACGCTCGACACGCCGGAGGCGGTGGCGGCGGCGGACTATTACGCGACCCTCATCCGCGACTTCGGCCCTGACGGCGCGATCACCTACATGCCCGACCAGGTGGTCAACGCGCTGAAGCTCGGCCGCGTCAACTTCACCGATATCGGCCAGCTCTACCTGGCCCAGCTCGGCGATCCCGAGACCAGCCGGACGATCAGCACCGTGAAGTTCGGCCTCGTGCCGAAGGGACCCGCGGGCCGCTTCCCCGGCACCGCCGTGCACGGGCTCGGCATCCCGGCCGGATCGAAGAACAAGGAGGCCGCCTGGGCGTTCATCCAGTGGGCGCTGTCGAAGCAGACGACGCAGCGCGCCGTCGCAGCCGGCTACGGCTCTCCGGCCCGCCGTTCCGACATCGAGTCCGCAGCCTTCCGCCAGAAGCAGGTGATCAACGGCTCGGATCTCGCCCAGCTGGCGCTCGACTCGATCGATATCGCGGCGAAGACCGGCCACATGAAGTACCGCACCGTCTCGGTCTATCCGCAGGTCGACCAGCAGCTCAACAAGGCGATCGAGCTGATTGCCTCCGGCCAGCTCTCCGCCAAGGAAGCGATGGCAGAGGCCCAGGCGACCTCGATCGCCGAGCTGAAGCGCGCCGGCGTGGACATCTAGCGGCGATGGCGACCGCAACGCGCAACTGGGAGGCGGAGCGCAAGCGCGCCTTCCTCTTCGGTCTGGTTCCGGCGGTGGTCGTGCTCGTCGCGATCACGCTCGTCCCGGCGGCGGGGCTCGTCGTGACGAGCCTCACCCCGCTCAGCCTCCTCGACCCGGCGAAGACCTTCCACTTCGACAATCCGCTCGGCAACTACATAGAGCTGATGGGCGACAAGCGCTTTCTCGACTCGATCTGGACCCAGCTCAAGCTGTCCGTGTCGAGCGTCACGCTCCAGGTCGGGGTCGGCCTCGGGCTGGCGCTCCTCCTCAACGGCACGTCCAAGGTGCTCGGCGCCGTGCGCTCGCTGTTCCTCATCCCGATGGTGCTGCCGCCGATCGTCGTCGCGCTGATCTGGAAGATCGTCTACTCGCCCGACATCAGCCCGATGCACCGCGCGCTCGAGGCACTCGGCCTGCCGGTCCGCTCGCTGATCGCCAATCCGGACACGGCGCTCTGGGCGATCGCGGTGGCGGACACCTGGCAGTGGTTTCCCTTCACCATGCTGATGGTGCTCGCGGCACTGCAGACGATGCCCGGCGAGCCGATCGAGGCGGCGAGCCTCGACGGCGCCAACCGCTGGCAGCTCTTCCGTTTCATCATCTTCCCCTACATCCGGCCGGTGCTGGTGGTCTGCGCCCTGTTCCGCCTGATCGACAGCTTCAAGGCCTTCCCGCTGATCTACGTGCTCACCAATGGCGGGCCGGGAACGGTCACCGAGGTCACCAACTATTACGGCTTCGTAGAGGCCTTCAACTTCTCCTACTGGGGCTATGGGAGCGCCATCGCCACGCTCATCCTCGCCGGCGTTTTCGCCCTCTCCTGGCTGGTGGGACGATTGGGATTGAACAGCCATGACTGACGACAGCCTCTCCCTCCCCGGGCTCGCGGCCCGCCGGACCGCGATGCGGACCATCCGCCTCCCCCGCCTCAACGGCGTCGGCCGCCCGGCCTTGGCGATATTCCTGCTCGTCTTCCTGACCCTGCCGTTCCTGTGGATGGTGCAGCTCGCCTTCCGGCCGGCAGCGGATCTCTTCACCGACGCCCTCCTGTTCACGCCGACGCTCGAAGCCTTTGCCAGCCTCCTCCAGGGCAGCTTCGCGCGCTCGTTCGGCAACAGCCTCGCGGTCGCGACGATCTCGACCGCCCTGTCGCTCCTCATCGGCGTGCCGGCCGCCTACGTGCTGGCACGGTGGGACTTCCGTGGCCGGCGCAACCTCGCCCTCTGGATCCTCGTCACGCGGATGGCGCCGCCGATCGCGTTCACCATCCCGTTCTACCTCGCCTATCGCTGGCTGGGCCTTCAGGACACCATCGCCGGGCTGGTCATCATCTACCTGACCTTCAACCTCGCCGTCGTGATCTGGCTGATGCAGACCTTCTTCGCGACCATCCCCGTCGCCCTCGAGGAAGCCGCCTGGATCGACGGCGCCGGCATCTGGCAGGCGTTCCGACTGGTGGTGCTACCGCTCTCGGCGCCCGGCCTCACGGCGACCGCCGTGCTCTGCTTCATCTTCTCGTGGAGCGACTTCTTCTACGCCCTGATCCTCACCCGCACCAACGCCACGACGGCACCGGTCGCGATCGTCAACTTCCTCCAGTACGAGGGCTGGGAGTGGTCGAAGATCGCCGCCGGCGGAACCCTGGTGGTACTGCCGGTGATCCTCTTCGCGATCCTCGTGCGGCGCTGGCTCGTGAAGGGCCTCGCTGCCGGCGGCGTCAAGGAGTGAGGCTGGCCGCGGTCCACAGGAGCGACCGACGGTCACCGGCGTGAGGGCCGCATAAGGCACGCGACTCACGACGCTTCAGGCACGCGCGGCCTGGAGCTCGCGAACCGCAGCGCGCCGTCCGCGTCATCGATCGGTTTCCTCCCCGGCGAACCCGGCCCTGCCGCAGCACGCTGCAAGGCCTGTTTCGAGCGCGCACCCGCGCATTTATAATTGCAAATAATTGCAATAATATTAGATATTGCAATCTTTGGCGCATCATGTCAGTCCTGTGACAACACAGAAGAAGACAAGGCCAAGGCCGATTGTCCGATTCGTCATGGGGAGGCGGGATCATGCGTCGCAGCCACCGCTCCGTCGTTCTCAAGGCGTTGGGACCGGAGCCCGCTGACGGTCTTTGGGCGGGCCGATGAACGTCTCGCCGACGCCTGTCTTCGAAGCCCTCTCGATCAGCAAGAGCTACCCCGGCGTCCGCGCGCTGGAGGATGTCTCGCTCGCCGGCTACCCGGGCGAGGTGCTGGCGATCTGCGGTGCCAATGGCGCCGGCAAGTCGACGCTGTCGAAGCTGCTCGCCGGGCTGATGGCCCCGACCTCGGGCACGATCCGCCTGCTCGGTGCGCCGATGAAGCACACCATGCCGCGCGACGGCATCGAGGCCGGCGTGCTCATGATGTACCAGGAGCCGCTGATCGTCGACGATCTCAGCGTCGAGGAGAACCTGTGGCTGTTCGACCTGAACCGGCCCTGGGCGTCTCTGCGCAAGCGCCACGACCGGACGCAGAGCCGCGAGCTTCTGGCCCGCGTCGGCCTCTCCGGCGTCGATCTCGACCAGCCTGCCGGCGAGCTCACGCCCGGCAACCGCCACATGCTGGCGCTGGCCCGCGTGTTCATCGTCCCGCACAAGCTGCTCATTCTTGACGAGACCACCGCCTCGACCAACGAGGAGCACTTCCGCATCCTCGTCGACATCGTGCGCGAGGAGAAGGCCGCCGGGACCTCGGTGATCTTCGTCTCCCACAAGCTCAACGAGGTGCAGGAGCTCGCCGACCGCATCGCGGTGCTTCGCGACGGGCAGCTGGTCGCGGTCGTCCCCGCCGCCGAGCGGACCGAGGAGGACATCAGCGCGATGATGATCGGCGAGCGGCTGTCGGCGCTGGCGCCGAAGGCCGCGCCGGCCGTCACCTCCGGCGAGCCGCTGCTCGACCTCCGCAACTTCCGCAGCGGCCGCGTCCAGGACGTGTCGCTCGCCATCCGCCCCGGCGAGGTGGTCGGCCTCTACGGCCTCGTCGGCAGCGGCCGCTCGACGCTCGGCCGGGCGCTCGGCGGGCACTTCCGCTTCCACGCCGACACCCTCCGCGTCAAAGGCAAGGACATCGCCATCCGCTCGCCGGGCGAAGCCATCGCCTCGGGCATCTGCTACCTCACCGAGGATCGCCACCGCGAGGGGTTCATCCCCGACTTCACCAACCAGGCGAACATGTCGCTGGTGGTGCTCGGCACGCTGGCGCGGCGGAGCGTCATCGACCGGCGCGAGGAGTCGCGGCTCGGCACCCGGCTGATCGAGCAGTTCCAGATCAAGGGCACGCTCGACGGCATGACCTCGAACCTCTCGGGCGGCAACCAGCAGAAGGTCTGCGTCGCCAAGTGGGCACCCTCCCCGGCCGAGGTGTTCATCATCGACGAGCCGACCAAGGGCGTCGATGTCGGCGCCAAGCGACAGATCTACGGAATCATCGAGGAGCTAGCCGGACAGGGCAAGGCGATCCTCCTGATCTCCTCCGAGGCGGAGGAGGTCATGCACCTCGCCGACCGGACCCTGGTGATGGTCGAGTACCACATCGCCGAGGAGTTCCAGGCCGGCGCCTACGACAAGACACAGCTCATTTCGGTTGCACTCGGCGATGAAGTCCGCCGGCGCCGCGCCGCGGGAGGGAATTGAACATGGCGGCTTCCGAGCGGTCCCGCTGGCACAACAAGCTCGCGACCAACTATCCGCTGCTCATCCTGCTGGTGATCTACGCGATCGCCTGCTTCCTGGTGCCCAATTTCCTCACCGAGGTGAACCAGCTCAACCTCATCCGCCAGAGCTCGGTGATCGGCATCGTCTCGCTGGCGATGCTGGTGGTGATCATCTCCGGCGGCATCGACCTCAGCGTCGGCTCGATCGTGGCGCTCGCCGGCGTCATCGCCGTCGGCCTCCAGGCGCAGGTGCCGCTGCCGCTCGCCATCCTCGTCGGCCTCGGTGTCGGCGTCGTCGTCGGTGCGGGCAACGGCGCGGTCATCGCCTTCATGCGCGTCGCCCCGTTCGTGATGACGCTCGGCACCCTCGCCCTCGCGCGCGGCCTCACCTATGCCTATACCGAGGGCGGCCCGCTGCAGCCGGCGTCCGAGACCCGCTGGCTCTTCGTCTTCCCCGGCCGCGGTGACGTCTTCGGCATCCCGACCATCGGCCTGATCTGGCTCGCGATCATCCTGATCGTCGCCTTCGTCCTCAATCGCACCACGTTCGGGCGCCGCGTCTTCGCCGTCGGCAGCAACCAGAGCGCCGCCTTCGCCTCGGGCGTGCCGATCCAGTGGACGCTGTTCTCGGTCTACACCATCAGCGGCCTGCTTTGCGGCCTTGCAGGCATCCTGCTCGCCTCGCGCGTCAGCGTCGCGACGCCGACCATGGGCCAGGCCTACGAGCTCGACGCCATCGCCGCGGTGGTGATCGGCGGCGCCAGCCTCGCCGGTGGCCGCGGCACCGTCTCGGGCACGGTCGTCGGCACGCTGATCCTCGTGCTCATCGTCAACCTGCTCAACCTCTTGAACGTGTCCATCTTCTGGCAGGACGCGGTGCGCGGCGCGATCATCATCGCCGCCATGATCTTCGGAAACTTGCGCGGACGGACCCGCTAGGTCCCCGCCTCACGATCCCAAACGAGTGGGAGACGCCCGTCTCGGGCAACAAGGAGGAAGAAACTCATGTCCAGGATTTCACGACTGCTCGTCGCGACGGCGGCAACGGTTGCCGTGCTCGGCGGTGCCGCCGGCGTCCAGGCCAAAGAGGCAAAGGACGTCACCATCGGGTTCCTGCAGCGCACGATGACCGCGCCCTACTACGTTGCGATGTGGAAGGAAGCCGAGCGGCTCGCCGCCGAGAAGGGCTTCAACCTCGTCGCCAGCCAGGCGGACGGCGACCCCATCAAGCAGATGCAGCAGCTCGAGGACATGATGGCCCGCGGCGTCGACGCCGTCGTCATCAATGCCGTCGACCCGGTCACCACCAAGACCGCCGTCCAGGAGCTGATCGACGGCGGCCTGCAGGTCGTCTTCATCGACACCGAGATCCCCGACGTCGGTGCCAACGCGACCTTCGGTGCCGACAACGAGGGCATCGGCAAGCTCGCCGGCGAGATCATGGCCAAGCGCGTCGGCGCCGGCCCGGTGAAGATCGGCGTGATCGAGGGCGGCCCGGAGGACAAGTTCGTCGGCCCGGCCCGCGAGCGCGGCTTCCTCTCCGGCCTCGAGGCCGGCGGCACCGCGTATGAGGTCGTCGTCCGCGGCCAGGCCAAGTACGCCCAGGACCTCGCGGTCCCGGCGGCCGAGGACATGCTCACCGCCCATCCCGACCTCGACATCATCTTCGGCTACAACGACGCGATGGCGCTCGGCGCGATGTCGGTTCTGCCCTCGGGCTCCGACATCCTGATCAGCGGCATCGACGGCCAGAAGGAAGCCTTTGCGGTCATCAAGGAAGGCGGCTGCGAGGGGACCTACGTCTCCACCGGCCTCAACTCGCCGACCCTGGCCGCCCGTGACGGCTTCAACCTCGCCCTCGACGTCGCCACCGGCAAGACCGAGCCCAGCCACGACCAGAAGTTCACCTTCACCCAGGTCGCCGGCATCGGCTGCGAGAACATCGACGAGTTCTACAATCCGGACAGCGCGTTCTGATCGGCCACGAGCCAATCGCTTGATATACCCGGCCGGGGCGCCCAGAGCGTCCCGGCCGGATCGCATTCCACCCTGCAGAAACAGGATCACCCCGATGTATCTCGAGAAGTTCAAGGTCGAAGGTCAGCTCGCGGTCGTTACCGGCGGCGGCCGCGGTATCGGTCTCGCCTGTGCCGAGGCCCTCGGGGAGGCCGGCGCCAGCCTCGCCATCCTCGAGCAGGATCCGACGCTCGCCGCCGAGGGCGTCGGCAAGCTCAAGGCCGCCGGCTACGACGTCGTCTCCTATGATTGCGACGTCACCAGCTCGGCCCGCGTCCAGGAGATCGCCGACGAGCTCGCCGCGCAGCGCGGCGGCGCCACGATCCTCGTCAACAATGCCGGCATCGCCCTCAGCGACATCCCCGCCGAGGAGATGACCGACGAGCGTTGGCTCAAGGTGCTCGACGTCAACCTCAACGGCACCTACTGGTGCTGCCGCGCCTTCGGCAAGAAGATGCTGGAGATGGGCCGCGGCTCGATCGTCAATATCGGCTCGATGTCCGGCTTCATCGTCAACCGCCCGCAGCCGCAGTCGCACTACAACGCCTCGAAGGCGGCGGTGCACCACCTCACCCGCTCGCTCGCCGCCGAGTGGGCGCCGCGGGGCGTGCGGGTCAACGCGGTCGCGCCGACCTATATCGACACGCCGCTCAACAACATCATCGACCAGAACCCGGAGATGTATGCCCGCTGGCTCGACGGCACGCCGATGAACCGGATGGGCAAGGACTACGAGATCGCCAGCGTCGTGCTGTTCCTCGCCTCGGAAGCCGCGAGCCTGATGACCGGCTCGATCGTGCTCGCCGACGGCGGCTATACGTCCTGGTAGATTCAGACCGCGAAATACTCTCGCCGGCGCCGGGCCACCCCAGCGCCGGCGTTTCTTTATCGGAAAGTCAGAGCG
>JAEVZM010000401.1 GCA_023392225.1 Pseudomonadota bacterium | reverse complement strand
GGCCGGTGCCCGCGCCCGCGTTCCCGGCGCGCCGCTGCCCGGGGTGCTTGCGGTCGAGAGCGGCCGGCGGAGCGGGGGTGACGATACCCATCCCCTGTTCGACATCGCGGTCACGGCGCCCGACGATGCCGAGCTGTTCGTGGAAGGGCCGGCGGACTGGTTCGCTGGCGTGCCGGAGCGGCTGGCCGACAGCGCGCCGCCGACCTATCGCGTCACCATCGACCGTGTCGGCGCGAAGTCGCCGATCGCCGGCGAGAGCCTCCGGGTGACGCTCGCCGCCGGGGGCAAGGCGGTCGAGCAGGTGCTCCCGATCGAGTGACCCCCGCGACTGACCATTGACTGACCCATCGACGGGCCGCCCGCGGTGGCCTAAGAGCGGTGTTCCACGAAGGACGGAGGATGGACGTGATCAAGGTTGGTGACCGGGTTCCCGAGGGCAAGCTGCGGCTGAAGAACGACGACGGCACGGCGAGCGAGGTTTCGACCGCCGAGCTGTTCGGCGGCAAGACGGTGGTGCTGGTCGGCGTGCCGGGTGCCTTCACCTCGACCTGCCACAACGCCCACATCCCGCAGTTCGTGGCCAACGCCGCCGCGCTTCGCGACAAGGGCGCCGACGCGATCGTGGTGATCGCGGTCAACGACCATCACGTCATGAAGGCGTGGGGCGAGGCGCTCGGCGGCGGCGACAAGGTGATGTTCCTCGCCGACGGCAATGGCGACTATGCCCGCGCGCTCGGCCTCGAGGTCGACCTGACGGTCGCCGGCCTCGGCAAGCGCGTCAAGCGCTTCTCGGCGCTGGTCCGGGACGGTGTCGTCGCGACGCTGAATTTTGAGCCCGAGGGCAGCAAGGGGATCGAGGCGACCGGCGCCGCGACCATGCTCGGCCAGCTCTGAGCGAGCCGCTCAGGCGGGTGGCTTCGACGAAGCCGCCCGCGGCCGCGGCTTCCGGGCCGTCTTGAACGGGGCCATGCCGAGGCGGGCGAGCTCGTCGGCCCGCTCGTTGAGCTCGGTCCCGGCGTGGCCCTTGACCCAGTGCCAGCGCACCTCGTGCGTGCCGACGAGCCCATCGAGCCGCTGCCACAGGTCGACGTTCTTTACCGGCGACTTGTCGGCGGTGCGCCAGCCGTTCCGCTTCCAGCCCTTGATCCAGCTGGTGATGCCGCCGCGGAGGTACTGCGAGTCGGTGTGGATATCGACCAGCGACGGCTTCTTCAGCGCCTCCAGCCCCGAGATCGCCGCCATCAGCTCCATGCGGTTGTTGGTGGTCACTGCCTCGCCGCCGGAGAGCTCCTTCTCGTGACGCTCGGCAATCAGCACCGCGCCCCAGCCGCCCGGCCCGGGGTTTCCCGAGCAGGCGCCGTCGGTCCAGATCGTGACGTGCGGACGCGCGTCGGTCACGGGTCGAGCCCGTAGCCGGCGGCGTCGGCGACGCCGCGGGGGAAGCGGAGGCGCCGGTAGTACTCGAGCGGATCCTTCTTCACCACCAGGGCGCCCGCCGGCGTGGTCAGCCAGTCATAGAGCCGGGTGAGCAGGAAGCGGAGCGAGGAGCCGCGGGCGAGCAGCGGCAGGCGGGCGATCTCGTCCGCGGTCATCGGCCGGCGCTCGTTGTAGCTGCGCAGGAGGGCGCGCGACTTGGTGAGATTGAGCGATCCGTCGGGCTCGAAGCACCAGGCGTTGAGGCAGATGCCGACGTCGTAGGCGAGCATGTCGTCACAGGCGAAATAGAAATCGATCAGCCCCGAGAGTTGGTTATTGAGGAAGAAGACGTTGTCTGGAAAGAGGTCGGCATGGATGACGCCGACCGGGAGGCCCGAGGGCCAGTTGGCTTCGAGGAAGTCGAGCTCGGCCGAAATCTCGGCGCCGAGCCCGGGCAGCACTTCGTCGGCGCGGCCGCGGCACATCTCGAACAGCGGCCGCCAGCCACCGACCGACAGGGCATTGGCGCGGGTCAGCGCGAAGCCGTCGGCCGCCCGGTGCATCTGGGCCAGCGCCTGGCCGACGGCGGCGCAATGCTCGGCCCGCGGCCGGCGCACCGAGACGCCGTCGAGGAAGGTGACGATCGCCGCCGGCCGCTCGGCGAGCCGGTTGAGCGCGCGGCCCTCGCGGTCGTGCACCGGCAGCGGACAGTTGATGCCGCCGCGCGAGAGGTGCTCCATCAGGCCGAGGAAGAAGGGCAGGTCGGCGGGGTCGACGCGCCGCTCGTAGAGGGTCAGGATGTACTGGCCGGTCCCGGTGGCGAGCAGGTAGTTGGAGTTCTCGACGCCCTCGGCGATGCCCTTCACCGAGACGACGGTGCCGATGTCGTAGCCCCGGATGAAGGCGTCGAGCTCCTCGTCGGAGAAGTCGGTATAGACCGCCACCCGGCTACTCCGCCGCGTCGCGCAACTGGCGGGGCAGGTTGAAGGCGATCGACTCGGTGGTCGTGGTCACCACCTCGACCG
Organism: Pseudomonadota bacterium; assembly: GCA_023392225.1. Taxonomy (GTDB): domain Bacteria; phylum Pseudomonadota; class Alphaproteobacteria; order Rhizobiales; family Kaistiaceae; genus Bauldia. The sequence continues at coordinate 10,799 of JAEVZM010000401.1, read as the reverse complement.
CGATGTCGAAGCGCGTCCCGAAGGCGGCGATGACCTCGTCGATCAGCACCTCGGGCGCCGAGGCGCCGGCGGTGACGCCCAGCGAGCGGATGCCGTCGAGCCGCGACCAGTCGATGTCGGTGGCGCGCTGGACCAGCACCGCATAGGGGCAGCCGCCGCGCTCGGCGACCTCGCGCAGCCGCTGCGAGTTGGAGGAGTTCGGAGCGCCGACCACGATCATCGCGTCAACCTCGCCGGAGATGCGCTTCACCGCCTCCTGGCGGTTGGTGGTGGCGTAGCAGATGTCGTCCTTGTGGGGGGCGAGGATGTTGGGGAAGCGGCGGGTCAGGACGGCGACGATCGCCGCGGTGTCGTCGACCGAGAGCGTGGTCTGGGTGATCCAGGCGAGCTTGTCCGGGTCGGCGGGGGCGAGCGCCTCGGCATCCGCCTCGGTCTCGACCAGGGTCACGGCACCGGGCGGCAGCTGGCCCATGGTGCCCACCACCTCCGGGTGGCCGGCATGGCCGACGAGGATCACGTCGCGGCCCTTGCGGTGAAGGATCTCGGCCTCGCGGTGGACCTTGGTGACCAGCGGGCAGGTGGCGTCGAGCTGGAACAGGTTCCGCGCCCTTGCCGCCTCCGGCACCGCCTTCGGCACGCCGTGGGCGGAGAAAATCACCGGCTGCTCTGTGTCCGGGATCTCGTCCAGGTCCTCGACGAAGACGGCGCCCTTGGCCTTGAGGTTCTCCACCACGTAGCGGTTGTGGACGATCTCGTGGCGGACATAGACCGGCGGGCCGAAGCGCTCGAGCGCCAGCTCGACGATCTGGATGGCGCGGTCGACCCCGGCGCAGAATCCGCGCGGTGCGCAGAGGAGGATGCGAAGCGGGGGACGCGCGGCGGCGTGCGGTTCGGCCATGGCGGGAATAAGGGGAGCAGGCCCGGCCATGTCAAGCGGGCGTCGCGGCAATCGGCACCGGAGCCGGGCCGCCTACGCCTTTTCGTACTCGGCGCCGGCGTCGCTCCGGAACAGGAGGCGGTTGGCCTCGGCCGCGGTCATCGGCTGGCCGTAGAGGAAGCCCTGGACGTATTCGCAGCGCAGCTCCTCGAGCTCGACGGCGTCCGACTCGGATTCCGCGCCCTCGGCGACCACCTCCATCCGCAGGTCATGGGCGAGGTCGATGATCGAGCGCAGGATCACCCGACGGTCGCCGACGCCGTTGCCGCGGACGAACGTCCGGTCGATCTTGATCATGTCGAAGGGGAAGCGCTGCAGGTAGGAGAGCGAGGAGTAGCCGGTGCCGAAATCGTCGAGGCAGAGGCCGGCGCCGAGCTCCTTGATGCGGGCCAGCACCTGGGCGGCGTATTCGGGGTTCTCCATCACCAGCGTCTCGGTGACCTCGAGCTTGAGCGAGCCGCGGTTGATCGAGGAGCGGACCAGCACCGACTTGACGTCGTTGATCAGGTCGTGGCGGAGCAGCTGCCGGCTCGAGATGTTGACGCTGGCGAACAGCGCGGTCGAGCGGCCCAGCGCCTCCTGCCAGTCGCTGAGCTGGCGCGCCGTGCGGTCGAGGACGAACAGCCCGAGCGGGATGATCAGCCCGGTGCGCTCGGCCATCGGCATGAAGTCGGACGGCGGGATGCGGCCGAGCTTGGGGTGGTCCCAGCGCACCATCGCCTCGAAGCCGGCGATGGTCTTGTCCTCGAGGCGGACGATCGGCTGGTAGAGGACCTTGATCTCCTCGCGGCCGAGGGCGCGGCGGAGGTCGGCCTCCAGCGTCGCGAGATCGGTGCCGTGCTGGCGGAGCGCCGGGCGGAACGCCTCGATGCGGTCTCCGCCGAGGCGCTTGGCGTGATACATGCCGATCTCGGCGTCCTTGATCATCTCCTCGGCCTCGACCTGCTTGCCGTCATGCATGGCGATGCCGATCGAGGCGGTGAGGAACATCTCCTTCTCCCCGAGGGTGATCGGGGCACGGAGCGTGCGGCGCACGGACTCGGCAAAGGCCGCGACCCGCTCGGGCTGGCTCTCGGAGATGAGCAGGAAGGCGAACTGGTCGCCGGCGAGACGGGCGAGCGTGTCCTGCGGCTTGAGCAGCCGGCTCAGGCGGCGCGCGATGGTGAGCAGGATCGAATCGCCGATCGCGGCGCCGAAGTCGTCGTTGACCTGCTTGAAGCGGTCGATGTCGAGCATGAACACCGACGGCCGCGCCGTGCCTTCGGCGTCGGTGCGGGTGATCGCCGCCTTGAGGCGATCGAGATAGAGCTCGCGGTTGGGCAGGCCAGTGAGGTTGTCGTGCACCGAATCGTGGAGCAGGCGCTCCTCGGCCGTGCGCGCCTCGGTGACGTTGACCAGCGTGCCGACCGCGCGGATCACCTCGCCATCGGTGCCGAGCACCGGCCGGGCGCGAAGGTGGAACCACATGTAGTGGCCGTCCTCGGAGCGCAGCCGGAAGTCCTGGGCGATGCGGCCGCGGCGCTGCTCGACCGCGGCATCGAGCAGCGTCTTGAAGCGGTCGCGGTCGCTGGGATGGAGCACCTCCAGCCAGTCGCGGGCCGGCCCTTCGAGGGCGCCGCGCTCGAGGCCGAGCAGGTCCTCCGCCTCGCTGCCGGCGAAGATGCGGTCGCGCTGGACGTCCCAGTCCCAGACGATGTCGCCGGCCCCGGTCAGCGCCAGGGCGCGGCGCTCGGTGTCGCCGAGCGGCCCCTGGTGGACGACGCCGCCGGCGAAGGCGTGCTGCATCACGGTGAAGCCGATCAGGAGCACGATCAGCACCATGCCGCCGGCCAGCGCCGGCTGGACGACGTCGTTGACGAGGTAGCCCGAGACGGTGAGCCAGGCGGCGAAGGTCCAGACCATCAGCAGCACCCAGGTCGGGATCAGCATGATCGCGCGGTCGAAGCCGTGGGTGGCGAGGTAGACGATGAGGGCGAAGCCGAACATCGCGGTGAGCCCGATCGACAGGCGGGCGAGGCCGGCGGCGACCGAGGGCTCGATGAAGGCGATGCCGAGCAGCACCACCAGCCCGATCAGCCAGCCGATGGTGAGATGACTGTAGCGGACGTGCCAGCGGTTGAGGTGGAGATAGGTGTAGGTGAAGATCACCAGCGAGGCCGCCAGGAACACTTCGGCGCCGGCGCGCCAGATCTGGTCCTCGCCGGGGAGGATGTCGATCACCCGGTTCCAGAAGCCGAAATCGATGCAGAGATAGATCAGCACCGCCCAGGCGAGCGCGGCCGTGGCCGGGAACATCGCGGTGCCCTTGACCACGAAGACGATGGTCAGGAACAGGGCGAGCAGGCCCGAGATGCCGAGCACGATGCCGCGGTAGAGCGAATAGCTGTTGACCGAGTCCTTGTAGGTATCGGCGTCCCACAGATAGAGCTGGGGCAGGGCGTCGGTGCGCAGCTCGGCGACGAAGGTGACCACCGCTCCCGGATCGAGGGTGATCTGGAAGACGTCGGCCTCCTGGCTGTCCTGCCGCTCCGGGGCGAAGCCCTGGCTTGGGGTGATGTTGGCGATACGCGAGGCGCCGAGGTCGGGCCAGAAGATCCCCGAGCCGGCGAGCCGGAAATGCGGCGAGACCAGCAGCCGGTCGATCTGCTCGTCGCCGTTGTTGGCGAGTGCGAACACTGCCCAGTCCGATCCGGCGGACGTGGCTTCCTGGGCACGGATCTCGATGCGGCGGACGATTCCGTCCGGGCCGGGCGCAGTCGGCACCTGAATGCGGTCGTCCGGCTCGTGGAACAGCTGGACCATGCCGGTCAGGTCGAGGGTTCGCCCGTCGAGTGGAACGCTGATCGCCTCGAGGGCGCTCGCCCGGCTCATGGACAGCGCCGCCGCGATGGCGGCGAGGATCAGGACAGCGATCAGACGCACATGGAACAAGCGAGCCTCCGCCGCCTTAGCGATTCGTCGATTTCTAAGTGTACCGCCGGGGCGAGACAAGCCTTCCACGCCATCAGGTCCGGGGATCGTCCCGGACGAGGCCGTAAAGAACGTGATCCTGCCAGCGCCCGTCGATGCAGAGGTATTTCCGCGCGTAGCCTTCGCGATGGAATCCGACCTTTTCGAGGAGACCCATCGAAGGGTTGTTGTGCGGCAGGCAGGCTGCCTCGATGCGGTTGAGGTGCAGCGTGTCGAAGCCGAAGGCGATCACGGTGCGCACTGCCGCCGACATATGGCCCTTGCCGGCGAACGGCGCTCCCATCCAGTAGCCGAGCGCCGCGGACTGGGCGACGCCGCGCTGGACGTGGCTGAGGGTAAGGCCGCCGAGGAGGGTCTCGCCGTCGGGGGAGAACACGAAGAACGGGTAGCCTGTGCCGTTCCGGATCTCGCGCTGGTAGCGGCGGATGCGGCGACGGAAGGCGAGCTTGGTCAGGTCGTCGGCCGGCCAGATCGGCTCCCACGGCGCCAGGAACGACCGGCTGTCCTCGCGCAGCTTCGCCCATTGCGGGAAATCGCCGATCGCCGGGGCCCGCAGCATCACCCGGTCGCTGCGAAGCGTCGGATTGGCGGTGCTGGTCGAGATCGAGCGCAGGAACGCCATCGCCGCTATCCCGCGACCTTGGTCCCGAAACGCGCCGCGATCTGGTCGCGGCCCATCATGCCGTTGACCGGGCCGACGCTGGCGAGCGTCGGGGTACCGGCGAACAGCCGGCCGGCGAGAGCGCGGACCTGGCCGGCGTCGATCGCCTCGATCCGGGCGACGAGCTCGTCGGGCTCGATGATGCGGCCGAAGAGCAGGAGCTGGCGGGCGAGCTGGCCGGCGCGGGCGGCGGGGCTCTCGAGCGTCATCAACAGGCCGGCGCGGAGCTGGGCTCGGGCCCGCTGCACCTCCTTGTCGGTGATGCTGTCGACGGACCGCTCGAGCTCGTCGACGATCATCGGCATCAGCCGCTGCACGTCCTCCGGCCCGGTGGCGGCATGGACGCCGAACACCCCGGTGTCGGAGAAGCTCCAGTGGAAGGCGTAGATCGAGTAGCACAGCCCGCGCTTCTCGCGGACCTCCTGGAACAGCCGGGACGACATGCCGCCGCCGATGACCGAGGAGAGAATCTGCGCCGTGTAGAAGTCCGCATGGCCGTAGGGCACGCCCTCGAAGCCCAGCATGAGCTGGGATTCCATGAGGTCGCGCTCCTCGCGCTGCTCGCCGCCGCGATAGCTCGCTGCGACCGGTGCGGGGCCGGCCTCGCCGGCGAGGTCGGCGAGCGAGCCGGTGGCGAGCTCGACCAGCCGGTCATGGTCGACCGCACCGGCGGCGGCGATCACCATGCCGGGCCCGCGATAGTGCCGGTCGAGATAGGATCCGAGCATCGGCGAGGCGGCTGCCTTCACCGTGTCGGCGGTGCCGAGGATGTTGCGGCCGATCGGCTGGTCGGGGAACGCCGCCTCGGCGAAGATGTCGTAGACGCGGTCCTCGGGCGCATCGAGCGCGGCGCCGATCTCCTGCAGGATCACGTGCTGCTCGCGGGCGAGCTCCTCGGGGTCGAACACCGAGTTGCGGAGGATGTCGGAGAGGATGTCGAGCGCCAGCGGAACGTCGGCCTTCAGCACCCGCGCGTAGTAGGAGGTGGTCTCGACGCTGGTCGCGGCGTTGACCTCGCCGCCCACCGACTCGATCTCCTCGGCGATGTCGGCGGCGGAGCGGGTGCTCGTGCCCTTGAACGCCATGTGCTCGAGGAGGTGCGACAGGCCGTGCTCGTTGTCGGCCTCGGAGCGGGAGCCGGCGCCCACCCAGACGCCGATGGCGGCGCTCTCCAGGTGATTCATGTCCTGGGTGACGACGCGGAGACCGGAGGGGAGGGTGGTTACGCGGACCGACATCGGCTCAAACCTCTTTCTTCACCGCGCCGGCATGGCCATGCATGTACTCTTCGAAGCGGCCCTGATCATTGGCGATCACGGTAAAGCTCTCCTTGCGATCCAGCAAATCGCCGTAACCATCGGGGAGGGCGGGAGGACGTCCGATGGCGGCCTCGACCGCGGCGGAGAACTTCGCCGGATGGGCGGTGGAGAGCGTCACCATCGGCACCGCCGGGTCGGCATGGCGCGCGGCGACGGCAAGCCCCACGGCGGTGTGCGGATCGGGCAGGAAGCCGGTGGCGCGGAGCGTCCCTGCAATGGTCGCGGCGACGGTGGACTCGTCGGCCGAGCCGCCCTCGAACTCGGCCCGGATCGCGGCGAGCGGCTCGGGATCGATGGTGAAGGCGCGGGACTGGGCGAGACCGGCCATAAGGCGCCGCACCGCGGCGGCATCGCCGGCATAAGCCTCGAACAGGAGGCGCTCGAAGTTTGACGAGACCTGGATGTCCATCGATGGCGAGGACGTCGCCTGGACGCCCTGGATCTCGTAGCGGCCGGTCTCGAGCGCCCGGGCGAGGATGTCGTTGACGTTGGTGGCGACGACCAGCGTATCCACCGGCAGGCCCATGCGCTTGGCGACGTAGCCGGCGAAGACGTCGCCTAAATTGCCGGTCGGCACCGAGAACGAGACGGCGCGGTACGGGGCACCGAGCGCCACGCCGGCGGTGAAGTAGTAGACCGCCTGCGCCACGATCCGCGCCCAGATGATCGAGTTGACGCCGGTGATCGCGATCCGGCGGCGGAGCGCGGCGTTGCCGAAGGCCGCCTTCACCATCGCCTGGCAGTCGTCGAAGGTCCCCTTGACCGCAAGGGCATGCACGTTGGGCGCGCCGGTGGTGGTCATCTGCCGCTGCTGGAACGGCGACACCCGGCCCTCGGGGAACAGCACGAAGAGGTCGATATTGTCCCGCCCGGCGAAGGCCTCGACGGCGGCGCCGCCGGTGTCGCCCGAGGTCGCCGCCATCAGCGTGATGCGCTCCCCGCGGCGGGCGAGCCCGTGGTCCATCAGCCGCGCGAGCAACTGCATGGCGAAGTCCTTGAAGGCGAGGGTGGGGCCGTGGAACAGCTCCAGCACCCACTCTCCCGGGGCGATCTGGACGAGCGGCGCCGTCGCCGGATGGCGGAAGCCGGCATAGGCGTCGCTGCACATCGTCGCAAGGTCGGCCTCGGCGATGTCGTCGCCGACGAACGGCGCGATCACCGCATGGGCGACCTCGGCATAGGGACGGCCGGCGAATCCGGCGATGGTCTCGGCATCGAGTGTCGGCCACGTCTCAGGAACGTAGAGGCCGCCATCCTCGGCGAGGCCGGCGAGCAGGACATCGGCAAAACCAAGCGCGGGTGCGGTTCCGCGCGTACTGACATACTTCACGTGGGCGGCGCCTTCGGAAGAAGCGGGGCGGGGCTGCCGGGACGGCACCTCGCCGAAAACGGTAGCCTTCCTTTTAGCCAAGCGATCCGCGGCGTCAAAGAAGAAAGGCCGGGAGGGTCGTTCCGGCGGTTGTGGTGATCTCGTCATGCACGCCTGGGGCATGTCGCAAAATGGCCTTGTGTTTTGCTATACCGGCGCTCCGCACGATCCGAGGGAGATCACTGCGTTGAAGACTGTAAGTCACTTGTGGCGTGCCGGTGGGGTGCTGGCACTGGCCTTTGGCCTCGGCGCCTGTGCCGGCGTCAGCGAGAAGTCGGTCAGCCAGAACACGGCCATCGTCTCGGCGCCGACGAAGGAAGTCAGCACGGCGGACTTCGTCAAGCGGGACACCTATTGTCCGCCGCTCCAGGTGCGCGCCGGAACCTCGACCATCGAGGTCTACGAGCGCGGCCACGAGAAGGAGCAGGCCTATGTGCGCTACCTGGCCTCGATCAGCCAGACGGCGCGCGAGTGCACGATGTCGGGCGACACGCTGACCATCAAGGTCGGCGTCGCCGGTCGCGTCGTCGCCGGGCCGAAGGGCTCGGCCGGCAACATCACCCTGCCGGTGCGCATCGCGGTCACCAAACAGCTCGGCGGCGACGGGCCGATCTATTCCGAGCTGTTCAAGATCCCGGTGACCCTCAGCGCACCGAGCTTCGGCGCCAACTACAACCAGGTCTTCGACCAGGTCGTGGTGCAGGCGCCGCCGGCCGATCGCAACCTGATCATCTTCGTCGGCTTCGACGAGGGGCCGGGCAAGTAGGCGGGGATAGCAGCCGCGGCCGATTGACACCGACTGCGCCGCCCCTATGCTGATCGGGCCGAGGCATCGTCGCGCCTCGGCCTTGCTGATACGACCGCCGGGAGAGACCGGACCGTTCCACCGGTCCGGCGCCGAAGGAGCAACCGCCCCGGAAACTCTCAGGCGAATGGACCGGACGGTCGGCGACGCTCTGGAAAGCAGCCAAGGGGACGATCCCTGCGGCTCACCGAAGGAGTAACCGCGCGGGCGCCTGGCGCGTCCCCTGCGGGAAATCTCTCAGGTTCCTTGGACAGAGGGGGCGCGCTGCGGTCCGAGATGCGGGCCGGTGGCGTCGCCGTCGCTCGAGTCCGGGATCCCAGGCATGACCGATACCCAATCCGAAGACCTTCGCGAGACGCCGCTCGCATCGCTCCACCGCGAGCTCGGCGCCCGTATGGTGCCGTTCGCGGGCTATGCGATGCCGGTGCAATACCCGACCGGGATCATCGCCGAGCACAACCAGGTGCGTACCGCCGCCGGGCTGTTCGACGTCTCGCACATGGGTCAGGCGGTGCTCCGCGGTCCCGACCACGAGACCACCGCGCGGGCGCTCGAAAGCGTTGCGCCGGGCGACTTCCTCGGCCTCGCCCCAGGTCGCGAGCGCTACACGCTGCTGCTCACCGAGGACGGCGGCATCATCGACGACCTGATGGTGACGCGCCCCACGGCGGACGCGCCGGACGGGATGCTGCTCCTCGTCGTCAACGCGGCGCGGAAGGAGATCGACTATGCCGATCTCGCCGCCCGGTTGCCGGCTTCGGTCAAGGTCGAGCCGATGGCGGACCGGGCGCTGCTCGCGCTCCAGGGGCCGGCGGCCGTGACCGCGCTCGCCCGGCACGTTCCCGGCGTTGCCGACATGGGTTTCATGACGGCCCGGCCGGCCGAATTCGACGGCGTCGCGGTCGGGCTGTTCCGGTCCGGCTATACCGGCGAGGACGGCTTCGAGATCTCGCTCGCCGCCGAGGGTGCGGAGCGCGTCGCCCGCGCCCTCCTCGCCGAGCCGGAGGTCAAGCCGATCGGCCTCGGGGCCCGCGATTCGCTCCGGCTCGAGGCGGGGCTATGCCTCTACGGCCATGACATCGACGTGACGACGACTCCGGTCGAGGCCGACCTCCTGTTCGCGATCCCGCGGCGGCGGCGGCAGGAGGGCGGCTATCCCGGCGCCGACCGCATCCTCCGCGAGATCGAGGAGGGGGCGGGCCGGAAGCGCGTCGGCCTCCGCATAGAGGGCAGGGTGCCGGCCCGCGAGGGCGCGCCGATCAAGAACCTTGAAGGCATCCATATCGGGTCGGTGACCTCGGGCGGGTTCGGCCCGACCGTCGGCGCGCCGATCGCCATGGGCTATGTCGACGCCCCTCACACCGCCGACGGCACGCCGGTGCTGGTCGAGGTCCGCGGCCGGGACTACCCCGCCGTGGTGAGCCCGATGCCGTTCATCCCCCATCGCTATTTCCGCAAATCCGCTGCCTGAAGGAGCGCACGCCCATGACCACCCGCTACACCCGCGACCATGAGTGGATCCGGCTCGACGGCGACACCGCGACCGTCGGCATCACCGACTATGCGCAGGAACAGCTCGGCGACATCGTCTTCGTCGAGCTGCCCGAGGTCGGGCAGGCGCTTGAGAAGGGCGGCGAGTTCTGCGTCGTCGAATCGGTGAAGGCGGCGAGCGAGGTCTTCGCCCCGATCGCCGGCGAGGTGACCGCGGTCAATTCCGCGCTCACCGACCAGCCCGGCACCGTCAACGAGGCGCCGGAGGGCAATGGCTGGCTGATCAAGGTCAAGCCGGCGAACAAGGCCGAGATCGACGGCCTGATGGACGAAGCCGCCTACAAGGCCTTCCTGGAGACGATCTGACCATGGCGCACCACTACACGGCCACGGTGGCCTGGGCCCGCCGCGACGGCGACGATTTCGCCAAGGGCCGCTACGGCCGCGACCACGAATGGCGCTTCGACGGCGGCATCACGGTGCCCGCCTCGGCCTCGCCGGCGGTGGTGCCGGGAGCCTATGTCGGCGCGGCGACGGTCGACCCCGAGGAGGCGTTCATCGCCTCCATCGCCTCGTGCCACATGCTCACCTTCCTCGACCTCGCGCGCCGCGCCGGTTTCGTGATCGACGCCTATGACGATGCCGCCACCGGCGAGATGGCGAAGACGCCGGAGGGCCGCTACTGGGTCTCGACGGTGACGCTCCATCCGAAGATCGTCTGGCTCGACAAGGAGCCGGGCCACGACGAGCTCGAGAAGCTCCACCACCAGGCCCACGATCTCTGCTTCATCGCCAACTCGGTGAAGACCGAAGTGACGGTGGAGGGCTTCTGATGCGCTACCTGCCGCACACCGAGGCCGACCGAGCGCTGATGCTGAACCGGATCGGCGTCGGCTCGATCGACGAGCTGTTCGTCGACGTGCCCGCCGACAAGCGGATCGCGGGCCTCCTCGACCTGCCGACGTCCAAGAGCGAGATCGAGGTCGAGCGCGCGCTCGGCCGGATGGCGGCGCGGAATGTCGCCGCCGGCACGGTGCCGTTCTTCGTCGGCGCCGGCGCCTATCGCCATCACGTGCCGGCGAGCGTCGACCACCTGATCCAGCGCTCCGAGTTCCTCACCTCCTACACGCCCTACCAGCCGGAGGTGGCGCAGGGGACGCTGCAATATCTCATCGAGTTCCAGACCCAGGTCGCCGCGCTGACCGGCATGGAGGTCGCCAACGCCTCGATGTATGACGGCTCGACCG
>JAEVZM010000473.1 GCA_023392225.1 Pseudomonadota bacterium | reverse complement strand
CCAGCGGGGGGCCCCCCGCTCCCGCGGCGGGGCGGCGCGCCCCCAGGACAGCGCCTCGATCGGACAGACCGACATGTTCGGCACCGCGCTCGCCGCCGAGCCGGTGCTGCTGCCGGTGGTCGAGCCATGGCTTGCGGCCGAGAAGCTGCAGCGCGAGCATGATGCCGTGGGGTTCTACCTCTCGGCCCATCCGCTCGACGAATACGGTTCGCTCCTCAAGCGGATGCGGGTGCAGACCTGGGCCGAGTTCACCGAGTCGGTGCGCCGCGGCGCGACGGCGGGGCGGCTCGCCGGCACCGTGACCGCGCGCCAGGAGCGGCGGACGCGGAACGGCAACCGGATGGCGGCGGTACAGCTTTCCGATCCGACGGGGTCCTACGAAGGGGTGCTGTTCTCCGACGGGCTCGCTCAGTACCGCGACCTGCTCGAGCCGGGTCGCTCGGTGGTGGTGCTGGTCAATGCCGAGGATCGGCCCGAAGGCATCAACGTGCGCATCGAGTCGGTCCAGCCGATCGAGCAGCAGATGTCCGGCCTCAAGCAGATCCGCGTGTTCCTCCGCGATCCGGCGCCGCTGCCGAGCGTCGAGCGCCACCTGACGGCCAAGGGCGAGGGCGCGATCAGCCTGATCCTGATCCTCGACGAGGGGCAGCGCGAGGTCGAGATGAAGCTCCCCGGCAGCTACGCGATCACGCCGCAGATCGCCGGCGCGCTCCGGGCGGTGCTGGGCGTCGAACAGGTGGAGATCGTGTAGCGCCAGGCGGCTCACGCGCGGCCCCATCCTTGGAAATCTGTCGCCCGCGGGTGGTAATCGCGGCGCCGGCGAGGCAAGAAGAGGCGTGGACGACCGACGGGGGAACCGATGACGCTTGATTTCAATCCGCTCGACGACATCCGCTGCACGCTCGGCGAGAGCCCGGTCTACGACGATCGGCGCGACTGCCTGTTCACGGTCGACATCCTCGAGAAGACGATCCACGCCCATTCGTTCCACGATGGCGGAACCCGGAGCTGGCGGCTGCCGAGCGAGGTCTGCTCGCTGGGGATCGCCGAGAGCGGCCGGCTGGTGGTCGCGCTGCGCAACGAGGTCGGCCTGTTCGATCCCGAGAGCGAGATCTTCGAGCGGATCGCCGAGATCGAGGCGGGCAATCCCGACACCCGGCTGAACGACGGCAAGGTCGGTCCCGACGGCGCGTTCTGGGTCGGCACGATGGATGATCGCAACATCGCGCGGAAGGACCCGATCGGTTCGCTCTATCGCGTCGACGCCGCCGGCAATGTCGAGCGCAAGGTCGAGGAGGTGGTCGTCTCGAACGGGTTGGCCTTCACCGCCGACGGCAAGACCATGTTCCACGCGGATTCGCGCGGCCCCTGGATCGACCGCTGGGATTTCGACGCGGCGACCGGTGCCATCTCCGGGCGGCGGCGCATCGCCGTGCTCGACGACGAGACCGGGCGCCCGGACGGCGGTGCCACCGATGCGACCGGGGCCTACTGGAGCGCCGGCGTCTCCGCCGCGCGGCTCAACCGCTTCTCCGCCGACGGCGAGCTTCTCGAATCCTACCCGGTGCCGGTGGCGGCGCCGACCATGCCGTGCTTCGGGGGGCCGGGCCTCGGCCGGCTGTTCGTCACCAGCCTCAGGACGGGGCGGGCGCCGGAGCTGCTCAGCCGCTATCCGCTGACCGGCATAACGATCGTCGCCGACAGCCCCGTCGCCGGCGCCCCGGTATCCCGGTTCCAGGACCTTTGAGGCCGGGTGCCGGCTACGCCTTGACCCGGACGTAGCTGCCCGGCGCCGCCTCGATCGCCTTGAATGGCTTGCCGTCCGGCCGCTCGGCCGCGACGCGGTGCTTGTCGAGCTTCTCGATCCAGGCGTGCCAGTGCGGCCACCACGAGCCGGGATGCTCCTTGGCCTTCTTCATCCAGGCGGCGAAGTCGGCGCCCTTCGGGGCCGGTCCGGTCCAGTACTGGTACTTGTTGCGGGCCGGCGGGTTGACGACGCCGGCGATGTGGCCCGAGCCGGTGACGACGAAGGTGACCTTGCCGCCGAAGAACGACGAGCCGTAGTAGACCGACTCCGGCGGGGCGATGTGGTCCTCGCGAGTGGCGAGGTTGAAGATCGGGATCTTCACCTTCTTGAGGTCGAGGGTGACGCCGCCAATCTCCATCCGCCCGGCCGAGAGGTCGTTCTGCAGGTAGCAGTGGCGGAGATAGAAGGCGTGGTTCGCCGCCGGCATCCGGGTCGCGTCCGAGTTCCAGTACAAGAGGTCGAACGGCTGCGGCTCCTGGCCCTTGAAGTAGTTGCCGATGAAGTAGGGCCAGATCAGGTCGTTCGGGCGCAGCATGTTGAAGGCACTGGCCATCTCCTTGCCCTCGAGATAGCCGCGGCTCTTCATCCTGTCCTCGAGGCTGGCGAGCTGCTCCTCGTCGACGAAGACCTGGAGGTCGCCGGCATTGCCGAAGTCCACCTGGGTGGCGAAGAACGTGGCGGACTTGATGCGCTCGTCGCCGGTCGCCGCCATGTAGGCGAGGGTGACGGCAAGGATCGTCCCGCCGACGCAATAGCCGACGGCGTTGACGCCGTCGGCGCCGGTCGCGGCGAGGGCCACGTTCACCGCCTCGATCACGCCGGACTTCATGTAGTGCTCGAAGCTCGCCCCGGCGAGATGCGCGTCGGGGTTCACCCACGACACCACGAACACCGTGTGCCCCTGTTCGACGCACCAGCGGATGTAGGATTTCTGCGGCGTCAGGTCGAGCACGTAGAACTTGTTGATCCACGGCGGAACGATGACCAGCGGGCGGGCGAGGACGGTCTCGGTCGCCGCGTCGTAGCGGATGATCTGGCAGAGCTCGTTCTGGTGGATGACCTTGCCGGGCGTGGTGGCGAGGTTCTCGCCGAGCTCGAAGCCACCCGGCGCGCTCTGCCGGATGCGGAGGTCGCCGCCGCCGGCCTTGATGTCCTCGGCCAGCATGTGCATGCCGCGGACGAGGTTCTCCGCGTTCGAGGCGAGCGTCACCCGCAGCAGCTCGGGATTGGTGAAGACGAAGTTCGACGGGGCGAGGGCGTTGGTGATCTGCTTGACGTAGAAGGAAGCCTTCTGCCGCGTGTGCGGGTCGAGGCCGCTCGCCTCGTCGGCGAGGTCGGCGGCCCAGCGGCTGGTGATCAGGTAGGCCTGCTTGATGAAGTCGAAGAACTGGTTGTCGCGCCAGTCGGCATCGGCGAAGCGCCGGTCGCGCGGCTCGGCCTCGATCGCGGGCTTGGCCGGCTCGCCGAGCATGCGCTTCATCGAGGCGCTCCACAGGTCGAGATAGCCCATCCACAGGCGGCGCTCGGCCTCGATCGCCCGTTCGGGGTCGGACAGCCAGTACTCGCCGACCTTGGTCAGCACCTTGATGACCTCGCCGAGCCCGTCGGCGAGATCGAGCGGGATCTTTCCTTCCTCGCGCGGCTTGAGATAGGCCGATGCCGCTTTCCCGACCTCCTCGACCACACGGGCGAGGTTCCGGGCGAGCTGCTCCGGATCCCGGACAGCGTAAGGATGATCCTCCATACCCTCAGTTGTCATGGCCTTCTTCTTGCAATCCGCGACAACGACCCGCTTTTTCGTCATAATATGGCGGGACAGTGGACGACGACAGGTTTAGCGGAACGGGTGTAACCGGTTTGATCATTTTCGCCCATAGAC
>JAEVZM010000458.1 GCA_023392225.1 Pseudomonadota bacterium | reverse complement strand
CGTCCAGGGCGGGGTCGCGATCAAGGATGGCCGGATCGTCGCCATCGGTGACGACGCCGCGCTCCCCGAAGCGCGCGAGACGATCGACGCGACGGGCAAGCTCGTCCTTCCCGGCGTCATCGACGTCCACGTGCATTTCCGCGACCCGGGCATGACCGAAAAGGAAGACTGGGCGACCGGCAGCGCGGCAGCGGCGGTCGGCGGCGTCACCACGGTCTTCGACATGCCGAACACCGTGCCGCCGGTCGACAGCCCGGAGAACTTCGCGCGGAAGCGCGCCGAGGCCTCGGCCAAGTCGATCGTCGACTACGGCATCTACGGCCTCCTCGGCGAGGACAATCTCGACCAGCTCGAGCCGCTCGCCGCGGCCGGCGTCTGCGGCTTCAAGCTGTTTCTCGGCAACACCACCGGCAACCTGCCCTGCCCAAGCGACGGGGCGGTGCTGCAGGGCTTCGAGATCCTGGCCGAGCTCGGCCTACGCTGCTCGATCCATGCCGAGAACTCGCCGATCCTGTTCTGGCGGCAGAACCAGCTGATGGCCGCCGGACGCAACGACCACCTCGCCCATCTCGCGGCCCGCACCGACGTCGTGGCGATCGAGGCGCTGAACCGCTCGGCAGTCCTCGCCGACTGGACCGGCGCGCGCATCCACATCGTCCACGAGAGCTGCGCCGGCAGCATTCCCTATATCCGCTTCCACAAGCAGCGCGGCGTCGACATCACCGTCGAGACGCTGCCGCAATACCTCTATCTCAGCGCCGAGATGGGGACCGGCGCGCTCGGCGATCTGATGCGCATGAACCCGCCGATCCGCCAGGAGGCACACCAGGAGCCGCTCTGGGAGGCGCTGATCGACGGCACCATCGACATGATCTCGACCGACCATGCGCCGCACACCGACGAGCAGCATGCAGCCCCGAGCATGTGGGACGTCGCCTGCGGCTTCGTCGGCGTCGAGACCTCGCTTTCGCTGATGCTCGACGCAGTCTCGAAGGGGCGCATGACGCTTGAGAACTACGTGCGGATGTCGAGCGGGGCGCCTGCCCGTGCCTTCGGCCTCTACGGCAGGAAGGGCGTGCTCCGCGCCGGCGCCGACGCCGACCTCGTCATCGTCGACCCCGACCGGAAGACCACCATCACCAGCGCCGCGCTGCACTCGCGCGGCCGGCTGACGCCCTTCGAGGGGCGGGAAGTGACCGGCGTGCCCATCCTCACCATGGTGCGCGGCGCGGTCGTCGCCCGCGACGGCAAGCCGACAGGAGCTGCCGGCTGGGGCAAGATGCTGATCCCGGAGATGCCGGCGCCCCAGCCGCGCAACCGCAACACCACGTCGAAAGCCATGGTCCAGCCCGGCCAGGTGCCGTGGTAGCCGCGTCCGGGCCGCGCATCGGCGTGCTGGGTGCCGGCATGATCGGCGCCTGGCATGCCCGGATCGTCGCCGAGCACCCCCGCGCCGAGCTCGCCGCGATCTGCGATGTCGACACCGCCACGGCGGGGTCGGTCGCCGAGCGCCTCCGGACCGCAGCCTATGCCGATGCCGAAGAGATGCTCGCCGAGGCGAAGCTCGACGCCATCATCATCGCCACTCCCGAGACGCTGCATGTCGAGCATGCCGGGCTCTGCGCCAAGGCCGGCTGCGCGATCCTGGTCGAGAAGCCGGTGGCGCCCGACGTCGCCGGCGTCGAGGCGATCGCGAAGCTGGTCCGCGAGGCCGGCGCCGTCGCGATGGCCGCGCATGTCGAGCGCTTCGAGACCGGCTCGGCGCAGCTTCATGCGGCGGTGGCCGAAGGGGTGTGCGGCAAGGTCGTCTCGATTCTGGCACGCCGGCAGTTCACGCCCACCGACGCGCCGCGCTTCACCGGCAAGTCGTCGACCCTCCGGCTGCTCGCGGTCCACGACTTCGACCTCGTCCGCTGGGTCCACCCCGCACCGATCGCGACCGTCTATGCCGCCGCCGGGCGGGGCAGCGTCCATGCCGAGACCGGCCTCGACGACCACGTGATCACCACGATCAGCTTCGCCGACGGCGCCGTCGCCATGGTGGAGAGCGCCTTCACCCTGCCCCGCCCCTATGCCGAATGGCAGACGCCGGGCGACTGGCAGCCCTCGGGCAACAACCGGCTCGACGTATTCGGCAACGCCGGGTTCGTGTCGAACGACACCTCGATCCGCGCTTCGCAACTCGTCGCCTTTGACGAGGCGAGCGGCTTCCGCGCCGCCGGCATCCGCCACCAGCCCGTGGTGCACGGCCGGGTGGTGGGCGCCCTCAAGGTGCAGTTCGACCACTTCCTCGAAGCCGTGGTCGACAAGCGCCCGCCGCTGGTCACCATGGACGACGCGCTCCGCGCCGTGAGCCTCACCGCGGCAGCGGAGGAATCGCTGGCAAGCGGCAGGCCCGTCTCCTCGCTCGCGGCGTGACCACCGATGGCCCGCTATGCCGGCCCGATCGTCGACGCGCATCACCACCTCTGGAGCTTCGGCGCCCAGAGCCATCCCTGGCTGAACCGGCCGGGCAGCGCGCCGCTGGCCCGCGACTTCACCGCCGACGACTACCGCGCCGAGTTCGCCGGCTTCCCGATCGTCGCCACCGTGTGGATCGAGGCGCTGGCTGCCGATCCGGAGGCCGAGATAGCCGAGGCGATGCGCTGGCATGCGCAAGACCCCGCGCTGTGCAACGCGCTGGTGGCGCA
>JAEVZM010000454.1 GCA_023392225.1 Pseudomonadota bacterium | reverse complement strand
GCCAGGCGCCGCGGGTCAGCATCGAGAACGCCAAGGTCTACGGCTCGCTGTCGCTGCGGGGCGGCGACGTCGACGACATTTCGCTGAAGGACTACCACGAGACCGTCGATCCCAAGAGCCCGCGCATCGTGGTGTTCTCGCCCGCCTCGGGTCCGAACGGCTATCTCGCGCGCCTCGGCTGGATCGCTTCCGCGGGCGTCGACGTGCCGACGGCGCAGACCGTCTGGACTGCCGACCGGCAGACGCTGACGCCCCAGGACCCCGTCACGCTGTCCTGGGACAACGGCAAGGGCCTCGTCTTCAAGCGCAAGATCGCCATCGACGACGGCTACATGATCACCACCACGGATTCGGTGGAGAACAAGACCGGCGCCGAGCTGACCCTCACCCCCTACGGCTTTATCCGGCGCATCGGCACCCCGCACGTCCAGGGCTACTACATCCTGCACGAGGGCCTGATCGGCGTGCTCGGCGAGCACGGCCTCAAGGAGGTGAAGTACGCCGACATCGTCAAGGAGCCGGCGCTCTCCGGCAACGAGCACGGCACCCGCTTCGATGCCGCGACGGGCGGCTGGGTCGGCATCACCGACAAGTACTGGGCTTCCGCCTTCATCCCGGACCAGAAGACGCCCTTCCAGTCGACCTTCTCGGTCAACGGCCCGCAGACCCCCGCGCCCGCCTACCAGACCACGGTGACGCTGCCGCAGCTCGTCGCCGCCCCTGGAGCGACGGCCGAGACCACCTCGCGCCTCTTCGTCGGCGCCAAGGAGGTGCACACGCTGGAGGCCTACCAGACCAATCTCGGCATCGACCGGCTGAACCTGCTGATCGACTGGGGCTGGTTCCGCATCATCACGCAGCCGATGTTCAAGCTGCTCGACGCCATCTACCGCGTGGTCGGCAATTTCGGCATCGCCATCCTCATCGTCACGCTCATCGTCAAGGCGGTGTTCTTCCCGCTGGCGAACAAGAGCTACACCAGCATGGCCAAGATGAAGGCCGTGCAGCCGCAGATGGCGGCCATCAAGGAGCAATATCCCGACGACAAGATGAAACAGCAGCAGGCTCTGATGGAGCTCTACAAGAAGGAGAAGATCAATCCGCTTGCCGGCTGCTGGCCGGTGGCGGTGCAGATTCCGGTCTTCTTCTCGCTCTACAAGGTGCTGTTCGTCACCATCGAGATGCGGCACGCGCCGTTCTTCGGCTGGATCCAGGACCTGTCCGCGCCAGACCCGACCACCGTCTTCAACCTGTTCGGGCTGATCCCGTGGACACCGCCGCACCTTCTCATGATCGGCGTGTGGCCGCTGATCATGGGCGTGCCAATGTTCGTCCAGATGCGGCTCAACCCGACGCCGCCGGATCCGGCGCAGAAGATGATCTTCACCTGGATGCCGGTGATCTTCACCTTCATGCTGGCAAGCTTCCCGGCGGGCCTCGTCATCTACTGGGCCTGGAACAACACGCTGTCCGTCGCCCAGCAGTATTTCATCATGCGGCGCCAGGGGGTCGACGTGAACCTTCTCGGCAACATCATGGACACCTTCCGCAAGACGCCGCCGAAGGAAGAGACGGCGGTGGCGGCGACCAAGGCGCTGCCGGCCGCGAACGACGACGACGACGCCTCGGCTTCCGGCACGAGCGGCAAGAAGCCGCCGAAGAAGAAGGCGCCGCCAAAGTCCGGCAAGTCGGGCGGCAATCCCAAGAACGCCAACGCCTGAGCGGGGCGCGGGCCGATGGCATCCGACGCTGATGACGAGACCGGCGCGGCCCTCGAGGCCGGCCGGCTCGCCTTTGCCCGGCCCTGGCGCTTCATCATGGGTGTCTCGGCCATCAGCCAGCTCCCGGCGGCGAGCGGCATCGAGATCGCCTTCGCCGGCCGCTCCAATGTTGGCAAGTCGTCGCTGATCAACGCGCTGACCGGGCAGGGCACGCTGGCCCGCACCTCGAACACCCCGGGGCGGACCCAGGAGCTCAACTTCTTCACCGCCGACGACGGCATCGTCATCGTCGACATGCCGGGCTACGGCTATGCCCGCGCGCCGAAGGCGAACGTCGACGCCTGGACGCGGCTGGTGTTCAACTTCCTGCGGGGCCGAGCCAATCTCCGGCGGGTCTACGTGCTGATCGACGCCCGCCACGGCGTGAAGGCCAATGACCGCGAGGCGCTCGACGTCCTCGACAAGGCCGCCGTGTCCTACCAGATCGTGCTCACCAAGTGCGACAAGGAGAAGCCCGCGGCGCTGGACAAGGTGATCGCGGAGACCCGGACGACGCTGGCCAAGCGGCCGGCGGCGCATCCGGAGATCATCACCACGTCCTCGGCGACCGGTGCCGGCATCGACATCCTGCGGGCCGAGATCGCCGCCTTCCGCACCGTCTGACCGTTTGCCGCGGGCTGCGGCGCGGTCCTACTCGATGCGCTCCGCGACGAGGGCCTTCTCGCGATAGTCCGCGGCCCAGCCGTACCGCAAGGTGAAACGCCCGCTGCGCAGCGTCGGGCAATAGAACCTGATCGTGTACGAGTAGTGCGCTCGGACTTCGGTCACACGCTCGCACGAAGCGAGGCCGTCCTGTTCGATCCAGAGCACGACGTCTCCGGATTTTCCGCTGTCGTTGGCGATCCTGAACGAGACGGTGCGATCCGAGCTCGTCAGATTGCCGATCGAGAGTCCTTCCGCGCCGCAGGCGGCGAGGAGAAGCGATGCCGCGATTGCCCCGCAGGCGGCCAGTTTGCGGAAGGCGCCGTAGGTCCTGGTGCTCGCCATGCCCGGTTACTCCTGTCGTTCGCCGGCGCTGGCGATCGCCGTCGCTTCGGCCGATGCAATGCTCGTGACGAGCTTTCCCGCGAAGAAGAACCAGGCCGCGTCGAGCGCATAGAGGACGACCGAGCTCCACACGTAGAACCGCGCATAGGAGACCGTGTCGACGCTCGCCGCCGACTCGAGGATTACCCCGACGATGATCGCGACCACGGGGCTGGCCCAGGTCAGCACCCACCAGATCACCACCGTCGCGCGGTCCTCGACGTCGAGACCGACCACGAGATTGCGCATCGCCTCGTAGGGCTTCCAGAACCAGGCGATGGGAACGAAGTACCAGTACACGGCCCCTGCCGGGGTCACGGTCTGCGGGCCGCGCAGGGTGAAGAGGTTCTTCGTGAAGCGATACTGCAGCCACAGGAAGGGCACCGCCGCGGCGGCGAACACCGCCAGCAGGATGAGGGCGACTCCCTCGCCGTCGAGCAGCATCGCCGCCCGGTACGCTCCCTCCAGCCCGCCCCGGGCCTTGGCGATCACGCCGATCTGAAGGATCGATATGAAGGCGTTGATCCCGATGAGCGCGCCGACCACCCGGGCGAGAGTCCGGTTGTCGAGGATCGCGTTGCGGATCGCCGGCATCACGCCGGTCTGTGGGGCGACCGCGCCGTGCCGCACTGGGGAGACGCTCTCGGCCGCCGGGAGGGGCGGCGGATCAAGCGTGCTCTCCGGGAGGAGCGTGCGCAGCTTCGTCTGGAACAGCGGCGTCCAGTCGGGTTGGGCCTCCGACCACACCTTGCTGTGCCCGGACAGCACGCCGGCGCGCAGCAGCGCCTTGATGTCCGCCTCGCTGAACGGTCCCTTGCGCTCGGTGCCGGTCGCGTAGAACCACGCATTGACGATGTCGCTCATGTCGTCTCCCGAAAGATCGAAGCCTGGTCCCGTGGGACGGCCGTTCCCCGGCTCGTCAGCAGACCACGAAGTCGCAGTGGGCGGCGCGCAGGTGCTCCCGCGGGAGGTTCTTGAGCAACCGCACCATGGCGCTGGCCGTGGTCGAATCGAGGGTTCTGACCTCGTCGAGCGGCAGGACGCCCTTGCGCACCACCTGGGCGACCACGTCGTCGGTCCACAGGGCATAGAGGCGATGGGCGCCGAGGCTGTGCTGGATCTTGAAGTGGTCGTACTCGCGCACGGTCGGCAAGGTGGCCGATCCGGAGGGGACCCGCGTGTCAGGGGCGAAGACCGACGGCATCAGGACGCTGATCGTCATGCTCTGGTCGGCGCTGAGGACGATGAGATTGCCGCCCTCGGGTCCCTCGCAGCGGATGTTGACGCCACCGCCGACGCGAAGGATCGGCCGGCCGTCGTCCCGGTCGCTCGGCGGTCCGAACGGCCCGCGCAGCGAGAAGGGACCGACGATGCGGGAGAAGCTGACCTTGCAGCCATTGCGCGGCGCGCTGAACAGGATCTGGCATAGCTCGTGGCACTGGCTGGCGGCAAAGGTGCCGGCGCTGGCCTCCTTCAGGATCGCCAGGACCCCGTCCACG
Source organism: Pseudomonadota bacterium (assembly GCA_023392225.1). GTDB lineage: Bacteria > Pseudomonadota > Alphaproteobacteria > Rhizobiales > Kaistiaceae > Bauldia. The sequence continues at coordinate 817 of JAEVZM010000454.1, read as the reverse complement.
TCGGGCTGCTGGAAGATGCGGTAGTCGACGAGCCCGCCGAGCTGGAAATGGTCGATGAGCTTCGACATCTCGTGCTCGGTCACCGGCGCCTTGCCGGTACGCTTGCGTGCGAATTGTTGCGGCGTGATCCTCAGCACCTCTCCGGCGAGATGGACGCCGCTGACCGCCCGTGCAGACATGCGATACCCGACCACGCCGATGATCGCATCGAGCTTGTCGCCGAAGGTCACCGTGGCCGCATGGTCCTCGCCCGACATTCTCTCGGCTCGCTTCTTCATTGTGCCCAGCTCGACTGCTCAACCGTTGCCGACGACGTTAGCGAGGCCCAGGCAAAATCGCGATGGCAGATGATTGCGCGCAATTGCACGCCTCATCGGCCGTGCACGAAGAGCTTGAACGGAGCCCAGTGCAGGGGATGCTCCACTGCTTCGGCCGGCATTGCCGACGCTTGTTCCGGCGGCTCGCCGTTCGCCCCGAGGAGGGCCAGCTGCGCACGTTGAAGCGCCTCCGCGGTGGCGGCCCCATCGCCGAGCGCGCGGTAGAACCGGGGGGCAAGCAGCGACGCCGACACGTCGGCTGCGGGCCACACCGTCGCGACGACGTCGGCGACCCCCGCCTGATGAAACGCGGCGGCGATCGTCTCCCCGCCCTCAAGGGTCGTGTCCCCGGCTGCCGTCTCGCAGCCCGAGAGGAACACGAGCGCGACCCTCTCCCAGGTGAACTCTCCGGAGAAGAAGGCGGCGATCGGCAACCGCTCGCCGTCGCCCATCAGCAGGAAGGACCGGGTTGGCGAGCCCGGGACGAGGTGGTGATGGCT
>JAEVZM010000357.1 GCA_023392225.1 Pseudomonadota bacterium | reverse complement strand
GCTATGGCCCACTGCACCTCGGCACCGATATCGGCGGCTCGATCCGGATCCCGGCCGGCTGGACCGGTCTCTTCGGGTTGAAGCCGAGCCATGGCCGCGTGCCGATCGATCCCTATTATCTCGGCCGCTGCGCCGGCCCGATGACCCGCAGCGTCGCCGACGCCGCGTCGATGATGGCGACGCTGTCGCGGCCCGACTGGCGCGACGGCACCAGCCTGCCGCCGGCATCGATCGACTGGCTTTCGGGCGACAGGGACATCCGGGGGCTTCGCATTGGGCTGATGCTCGACGCCGGTTGCGGCCTGCCGGCGGATCCCGAGATCGTGGAGGCCGTGACCACGGCGGCTCGGCGGTTCGAGGCGGCCGGCGCTATCGTCAGCGAGGTGCCGCCGGTCATGACGCGGGAGATGCTGGATGGGCTCGACCGCTTCTGGCGCGCCCGCGCCTGGCGCGAGATCGGCGCGCTCCCTGTCGAGACGCGGCAGCGCATACTGCCCTACATCCACGAGTGGGCCGCGGCAGGCCAGCACATCCCCGGTGTCGACGTGATCGCCGGCTACGAGCAGACCTATGCGATGCGCAAGGCTTGTGGCCTCCTCTTTCGCCAGGTGGATGCCGTGCTCTCGCCGACCAATCCCGTCGTCTCCTTCCCGGCAGAGCATGCCTCGCCGACGGAGGATCCGGCGCGCCCCTTCGAACACATCGTCTTCACCGTGCCGTGGAACATGTCGGGGCAGCCGGCGGCCTCGATCCATTGCGGCTTCGCGCGATCGGGCATGCCGATCGGCATGCAGATCATCGGGCCCCGGTTCGACGATCTTCTCGTCCTGAAGCTCGCGCACCTGCATGAGGGATGGTCCGACGCGATCGCATGGCCCGAACCCGAAACGATGCTCCAAACCGGCGGCTGAGTGTGACCCGCACGCTCGACCGCATCGATCGCAAGATCCTTCGCGAGCTGGCAGCCAATGCCCGCCTGACCGGCACCGAGCTCGCCGAGCGCGTCGGTCTGTCACCGAGCCCCTGCGCCCAGCGGGTCCGCCGACTGGAAGACGACGGGTATGTCGCCGGCTACGCCGCGATGCTCGACCAGGTGAAGCTCGGTCTCGGCGAGACCGTCATCGTCGAGGTCACGCTCGATCGCCATGACGACGAGGCGCTCGAGCGCTTCGGCGAGCGGCTGGGCGCCCTCTCCGAAGTGCTGGAGGCCTATCTCGTCACCGGCGAGTACGACTATTTCATCAAGGTCGCCGTCGCCGGTACGGCCGACTTCGAGGCTTTCCTGCGCGAGAAGCTCTACAAGATTCCCGGCATCCGCCAATCGCGCTCGTCCTTCACGCTGCGCTGCGTGAAGCGCAAGCTCTCGGTCGTTCCCGAGGCGTGAAGGGGAATCTGCTGCGGTCCTGCGCTCGGCCCCGATATTTCGCCGCGGAGGCGCCCATGCGGCGGCAAGAATGAAAGATATGGCCGCGCGGATCGATCTAACCTCGCCTGGTCGAAACCAAACCCGATGCGAGCGTCGACGTGCCGGAGATGCGGTCCACGGAATCCGATGGTGTCGAGGTCTCGCTGACGGCGCGCCTCCTCAATGCCTTTGACGGGCTGGCACGGTTGCTCGGCGACGTCGAGCGCTTCGGCTTCGGCCTTCTGCATGTCGATCTCGTCGCACGCGAGGGCCACGATGCCGACCTGCGGCTGACGCTGCGGCTGCCGCCCGGGGCGGACGCCGCACAAGTGTGCCGCCGCTTCGCGCGCCATGCCTCGGTCCTCTCGGTGGAGTTCGCCCGATGACGGCAACGGCGATTGGTGACGTTTCGTCTCGCACTGGCGCAACGCTGCTGCTCGAGCTTCTCGAGAACGAGGGCGTCGAATATGTCTTCGGCAATCCGGGAACGACCGAGCTGCCGCTGATGGACGCCCTCGTCGACCAGCCGGCGCTCCGCTACATCCTGGCGCTGCAGGAGGCGAGCGCCGTCGCCATGGCCGACGGCTATGCCCAGGCGTCCGGCAAGCCGGGCTTCCTCAATCTGCATACCGCCGGCGGGCTCGGCCACGGCATGGGCAATCTGCTCAATGCGGCGATCGCGCAGACGCCGCTCGTCGTCACCGCCGGACAGCAGGATTCCCGGCACACCATCACCGATCCGCTGCTCTTCGGCGACATCGTGCGGCTCGGCGCGCCTGCCGTGAAATGGGCCCAGGAAGTGGCGCATGCCGATCAGCTGCCGATCCTCGTCCCCCGCGCCTTCAACGATGCCGTCGCGCCGCCGCCGGGGCCCGTCCTGCTCTCGCTGCCGATGGACGTCATGGAGGAGACCACGCGAGCGTCGGTGCCCGCGCGCTCGACCATTGAACGGCGGAATGTCGGCGGCTCTCTCGGTCCGCTCGCCGAGGCGCTGGCGGCGATCCGCCCGGGACGGCTCGCGCTGATCGCCGGCGACGAAGTGCACAGCTCCGGCGCCGGGCTTCGCGCCGCGGCGCTTGCCGAGATGCTGGGCGCGCCGGTCTATGGCTCCTCGTGGCCGTCGCGCATTCCCTTTCCCACCTCGCACCCGCTGTGGGCCGGAAACCTGCCGACCCGGGCGGTCGACATCGCAGGCGTGCTGTCGAACTTCGACGCGCTGCTGGCGCTCGGCGGCAAGTCGCTGATTACCATCCTCTACACCGAAGGTCCGGCGGTGCCGGCGGAGTGCGCGGTCTATCAGATCTCTGCCGATGTCCGCGATCTCGGCCGGACCTTTGCGACGCCGCTCTCCATCGTCGGCGACATCGACGCCACGCTCGCCGCCTTGCTACCGCTGCTGGAGAGCGCGACGGCACCGAGCCGGGCCGAGCGCGACGCGCTTGTCGTCGGGGCCCGTGCCAGGCGAAGGGCGGAACGATCGGAGCTCGCTGCGCGTGCCGATGCAGAACCGCCGCATGGCGGCATCTCGGCGCTGGTGGCGGCCCGCGAGGTCGTGCGCGCGATCGGCTCGCGCATGCCGATCGTCGACGAGGCGATCGTCACCTCCTCGCTGGTCCGCCGCTTCCTCGACAGCGATTCGCCCCGTCAGTACTCGTTCCTGCGCGGCGGCGCCCTCGGCTGGGGCATGCCGGCAGCCGTCGGATGCTCGCTCGGCATCGGTCGGGAGCCGGTCGCCTGCCTGGTCGGCGATGGCGCCGCGCTCTACTCGCCCCAGGCACTCTGGACCGCGGCGCATGAGAAGCTGCCGGTGCTGTTCGTTGTCATGAACAATCGCCAGTACGACGTCCTCAAGGCGTTCATGCGGTCGCAGCCGCAATATGTGTCGCCCCTCAGGAACCGCTACATCGCCATGGACCTGGTCGATCCGGCGATAGACTACCTGGCGCTGGCGGCCTCGATGGGGGTTCCGGCAGCTCGGGCAACACGCGCCAGCGACATCGGGCCGATGATCGAGGCGGCAGCGCGGTCCGCCGGACCGGCCCTCGTCGAGATCGCCATCGCTTCGAAGGGCTGAGGCGCCGCCGCGACGGCTCCGGCCACCGCCGCAGGTACGGCGATGACGCTTCCATCAAGCCCGACGCACAATGGCGCGCGCCCGTTCGAAAGACGTTCGGACCATCGTCAAGGAAAGGGTGAGGGGTTCCGAAAGGAAGCGGCGCGCCCGAGAAGATGAAACTGGGAACAGCTATGTGATTGTTTCCAAAATAATATCTCGAAAAGGCACGCTTCGGCACTTTCCGATAAGTGCAGCCTTTAGCGCTGGAATATCGTCCAGCATGGCATCAATGAAGGCAGCGATGCGCGGTGTCCGGCGTAGGTCGGACGTGGTCAGCAGATACCAGTTGCGGGTCAGTTCTGGGACAGGCGGCAGGACCTGCAAAAGGGTGTCTTCGGCATCACCAAGCGTCGTAGGCAGCGGCGCGACCCCTACACCGGCTCTCACCGAGGAAAGTACCCCCAGCATGCTGGCACCGCGGCTCACGATGCGGACATCGGGAACTGCAGTCAGCAGCCACTTGGCGGCGCGGTGGTTCTGCATGATCCCGTCGAAGCCAATCAGGGCATGTGTTGCCAGGCTGGCGATCGTATCGGGCCTGCCATGCTGCTGGACGTAACTTCTGCTGGCATAGATAGCCCACACCGAATCGCAAATCTTGCGGCCGACAAGGCGCTCGTCGACCGGTTCGCCCGAACGGAAGGCAACGTCCGCTTCGCCTTTCGCAATGTCCAGATAGCGGTCGGTGGTGACGAATTCGACCATGAGGCCGGGATAACGCGCATGGAAGCGATCGAGCAGGCCCGATGCAGCAATACGGGGTACGGTCGGCTCGGGGCAGGTAAGGCGTATCGCGCCTTTTAGGTCGAGCTTGAGCGATCGTATCTTGCGCTCGAGATTGCCCACACTGGTCTCGACCGCCAGGACATCGTCGATCAGGGTCTCCCCCAGTTCGGACAGGCGGTATCCCGCCGGCTGTCGCTTAACGAGGCTCAGGCCGACGCGCCGCTCAAGCTCCACGAGCCGACGATGGACCGTCGATTGATTGACGCCAAGAACCTTCGCGGCGGCAAGCGTGCTGCCGCACCGCGACACAGCGATGAGATGGCGCAAGTCATTCCAGTCGAACATGATGGTCATTATGCACTTTTGCGCAACGCTTTTGCAGACTCGCCGCTGCCGCCAATACCCCCAAGAAGCTAACCATTCTGCAGAAGGCAACGTGAGGAAGTCATGCACGAGAAAAGTGATGTCGAAACCATGATCGCCGCCCTAACGGTTGGCGTCACGCGGAGTGCGCAGAATAAGGGAATGGCGAATCTCACACCTCTTCACCGGGAGGTAGTGCGCGGGATGCCGGCGGCCAACGAGCAGGAAATCCGACTCCTGTTTGCTACCCTGATGCCGGGCGATGTGACGCCGTACCATTCGCACCGTCATCCGGTGACGGTTTATATGCTGGAGGGCACCTTCACGCTTGAGCTGGACGATCGGGACCCGGTCGATCTCGACGCCGGCCAAGTCTTCGTCGAGCCCTCGGGCGTCAACATGACAGGCAGAAATGAAGGTGATGTTCCGGCGCGGATGGCGCTTTTCTACGTCTGCGAACCTGACGAGCCGTTTGCCGATCCGGCCGGTCCACGCTAAGTCAGCGTCCATCCACTTGGCGATGGTTCTCAGTTTTGTTCTTCTGCCGAAGCAAAACTGTTTGAAAACAGCCACTTACAAGTGGCGCGCCCGAAAGGATTCGAACCTCTGACCCCCAGATTCGTAGTCTGGTGCTCT
>JAEVZM010000308.1 GCA_023392225.1 Pseudomonadota bacterium | reverse complement strand
GCCTTGTGCGGTGCGAAAAAGCTACCTGCGCGCCGCACGGAAGTCGAGGCAGGAGATGTTAGGCGTCCGTGGCAGCGTGGCCGGATGCGGTTCGGACAGCCGGGTAGGGGACGTCAGGTAGCGGTGCCGCCGACCGTGATCTGGTCGATGCGCAGGGTCGGCTGGCCCACGCCGACCGGAACGCCCTGGCCCTGTTTGCCGCACGTGCCGATGCCGGGATCGAGCGCCATGTCGTTGCCGATCATCCTGACGCGGGTGAGGGCATCCGGGCCGTTGCCGATCAGCATCGCGCCCTTGATCGCCGGGCCGACCTTGCCGTTCTCGATGAGATAGGCCTCGGTGCAGGAGAAGACGAACTTGCCGCTGGTGATGTCGACCTGGCCGCCGCCGAACGAGACCGCGTAGATGCCGTTCTTCACCGAGGCGAGGATCTCGCCCGGGTCGTCCTTGCCGCCGAGCATGATGGTGTTGGTCATCCGCGGCATCGGGATGTGCGCGTAGGACTGGCGGCGGCCGTTGCCGGTCGGCTTCATGCCCATGAGGCGCGCGTTCTGGCGGTCCTGCATGTAGCCGACGAGGATACCGTCCTCGATGAGGGTGGTGGAGCCGGTCGGCGTGCCCTCGTCGTCGACGGTCAGCGAGCCGCGGCGGCCGGGAATGGTGCCGTCGTCGCTGACCGTCACGCCCGGGGAGGCGACGCGCTGGCCCATGAGGCCGGCGAAGGCGCTCTCCTTCTTCCGGTTGAAGTCGCCCTCGAGGCCATGGCCCACCGCCTCGTGGAGAAGAATGCCGGGCCAGCCGGGGCCGAGCACGACGTCGAAGGTGCCGGCCGGGGCGGGCACCGCATCGAGGTTGACGAGGGCCTGGCGGAGCGCCTCGTCGACCGCGGTCTGCCAGGTGTCGGCGGTGATGAAGCGCTCGAAGCCCTCGCGGCCGCCCATGCCGTGCGAGCCGGTCTCCTGCCGGTCGCCGTCGCCGACCACCAGCGAGACGTTGACGCGCACCAGCGGACGGACATCGCGGACGAGGTCGCCGTCGGCGCGCAGGATCTCGACGATGCTGTGCGAGCCGGCGAGCGAGGCGGTCACCTGGCGGACTCGCGGGTCCTTGGCCCGGGCATAGGCGTCGATCTCCTCGAGCAGCTTCACCTTCTCGGCGAAGCTCGGCGCCTGGAGCGGGCTCCCGTCGCCGTAGAGCTTGCGATTGGTCTTCGGCGGCGGCTCGGAGTAGGTGCCGGTGTGGCCGGTCTTCACCGCCTGCACCGCGTCCGAGGCGCGGCGGATCGCCGGCTCGGAGATCTCGCCCGAATGGGCGTAGCCGGCGGCCTCGCCCGAGACGGCGCGGAGGCCGAAGCCCTGGCTGGTGTCGAAGCTCGCCGACTTGAGGCGCCCGTTGTCGAAGACCAGCCCCTCGGATTGCGAATGCTCGAGATAGAGCTCGCCGTCATCGGCCCCCTTCAGCGCTTCGGCGACGAGGCCGGTCGCCTGCTCGCGGTCGAGACCGGCGTGGTCGAGAATCGAGTGGACGCTGTCGGACATGGCACACCTTGGCGGAAGAGGGGGATCGGCTTCGGCTACATATGTGACATCCGGCCGCCGGTTCCAAGGGAAGGCGGCCGGTGCCGCCGGTCATTGCGTGGAAGCGGCGGTCTGCCAGCCGAGGTGGTCGGTGAGCCCGCCGACGATCATCTCGATGCCGACGGCGGCGAGAATCAGGCCCATGACCTGGATCGCGACCCGCATGCCGACCTTGCCGAGGATCCGCTCGATCTGGGTGGCGGCGAGGAGGCAGGCGAGCGTGATGAGCGTGACTGCGACGATGCCGATCCCATGCGCGGCCGAGTTCTGCCAGGTCGGATGCGGGTGGTTCGCGAAGAGGATCGCGGCGGCGATCGGCCCTGGGCCGGCGATCAGCGGGATGCCGAGCGGCACGATCGCCGGGTCGTGCTTGGGGTTGGCGGTGACTTCCTCGTCCTCGCCGCCGCCGCCATGGGCGCCGCCGGGGCGGATCATCGAGATCGCGATGAGGAGGACGAGCAGCCCGCCCGCGACGCGGAAGAGGTCGGCGGAGATGGCGAAGAAGGCGAGGATCTCCTCGCCGAGCAGCGAGGCGACGATCAGCGTGACGAACACCGTGGCGCTGGCGACGAAGGCGACCCGCATGCGTTGCCGGGACGTATAGCCCGGCGTCAGCGCCAGCATCAGCGGGATGGCGCTGATCGGGTCGAGCAGCCCGATCATCGCCCCGATGTACTTGAACAGCTCGTTGATATCGATCGCGCCCATGTCGCCCCCTCGGAAATCCCCGGGGCAGACGTACGCAGACAAGCACCGGACCGGTCAAGGGGATCGGCGGCGTGTTCTCTTCATGCCGCCGATACCGTCGGTGCGAACCCTCCGGCGCGAGGCGCCCGGGGAGGGAATCGCCTTACTTCTGGCGGGCCTTCCGGGCGGCGTATTTCGCGTCGCGCGCTGCCTTCCGCGCCGCCTCGTCGGCGACGACCCGCGCGGCGAGGCTGCGCTCCGCCTCGGCCCGTGCCGCCTTCTCCGCCGCCGCTTCAGCCAGTTTCTGTTCCTCGGCGGCCTGCTCGGCCTTCAGGCGGTCCTCCGCCTCCTGCGCCTTCCGGGCGATCTCGGCAGCCTTCGCCTTCTCGCGCTCGGCCTCGCGGAGGCGGCGATTCTCGGAAATGGCGCGGCGCTCCGCAGCACGTTCCTGGACCGCGGGATCATCGGCACCCGGGGCCGAGCGGAACTTCTCCAGCAAGGCCTTCTTCGCGGCCTCTGACGTCTTTCGCCGTTCTTCGAAGTCTTTGTCTTTGTCTTTGCGCAAAACTTGCATTCCTCATCGATCAGGGGGTGGAGAAATGACCGCTTCGGGCGGTCAAATCAAGCCTTGGCGGCCGGCAGGCGTCGGCCTGGCCGTGCGAATGGGGTCGCCGGGGCGGCGCTTCCGGCCAAGCCCTGGCAGGCGTTGCGGCGCGCCCGCGGGCCGGTCCTAGCGTGACGCAGCGTGCGGAAACTCGAGGTAGTTCATCGGCGGCGGCTCGCCGAAACGGTAGCCCAGGAAGTCGAGATCCTTCCTGAACCACTCCTCGACGATTGCGTTCATGCGCGCGTCGAACAGATCGGTATAGGGCTTCCGCTCCTTGTGCCGGCTGGTGCCGCGCTGCTCCTCGAGAACGATCGGCACCCCGATCCGCTCCGAAATGACGCCGAGATGCTCCGCGAGGTTCTCGTAGCGGCCGATGAAGTCGACCAGCGGCCGGTCGTTCTCCATGTAGGCGTCATAGTGGCGCGGGAAGCGGTAGTGGCCGAAGGTCAGGAACCGGGCCTGGAGGATGCGGAGCTCGAACCACTGCCGGAAGGTGAGGGGCTTGCCGGTCAGCCATTCCGGGATGCGCTTATAGGCCGGCAGGTCCTTGACCCCGGCATAGGCCCAGTAGCGGGAGACGATCTTCTCCCACGGGTTCCGCTCGATCGCGAACTTGAAATAGGAGTCGAAGACCTCGCGGCCGACCTTGGCGCGGATCTCCTGCGCGGTGAAGTGGCGCTCGAAGCCGTCGTTATTGCGGCCCGTGCCCTTGCCCGCCGGGGTGACGATGTCGCCGGCGTCGCAATGCGGGGCGAGCGCGGCCGTCAGGCTCCGGCCTGCGGTGCGGCCGAGGTGGACGAAGATGAAGCGGTGCTTGTGGGAAACGATCATGGCGTCGCGGTGAGGACGACCGGTCGTCCATGAAG
>JAEVZM010000385.1 GCA_023392225.1 Pseudomonadota bacterium | reverse complement strand
CGACCAGCACCGCCCCGATGATGCCGATCACGCCGCCCGCCACCGAGCCGACCACCGCGCCCGCGAAGGCGCCGGCGAGCAGCATGCCCTCGATGCCGAAATTGACCACCGCGACCCGCTCCGTCAGGACGCCGGCGAGGCCGCCGAGGGCGATCGGCACGGCCCGCACCACGGTCGATTCGAGCATTCCGGTGAGCGAGAAGGACTTGCCGTCCGCCGCCCAGACGAGGAACGCGGCGACCGCCAGCAGGAAGCCGAGGCCGAGCAACAGGCTCGACCAGCGCGCCCCGCCGCGCAACAGCTGGCGGGCGCCGAAGAAGGCGAGGATCGCCGCGACGACGTAGATGAACGGCGCCGCCGGGACGACGAGGTTGGGCAGCGGGATCGGGTCGCGCGGCAGGGTCAGCCGGAAGGTGGCGTCGCCCACCACCTGCGGGCCGAAGACCAGCGCCACGAAGACGGCAAGGCCGATCAGCAGCCAGCCGGTGACCATCCCCTGCCGTCGGGCGGCGCGGTCGACGGCGTGCTTGTGGGGGGCCTCGGTGACCGCCATCGCCTAGCGTGCCCCTGCCCGCGCGCCGCGCCGGCCGCGGAACGCGAAGGGCACGATCGCCCGGACCAGCATCGGCGCGGCGATGAAGACGATGATCAGCGCCTGGATGATGGCGATGAGGTCGATGCTGACCCCGGCCGCCACCTGCATCTGGCGGCCGCCGGCCTGGAGCGCGCCGATCAGGATTCCGGCGAGCCGCACCCCGACCGGGTGCGAGCGGCCGAGCAGCGCCACCGCGATCGCGTCGAACCCGATGCCGGCCGAGAAGTTGGGCGAGGCGCGGCCGAGCACGCCGAGCACCTGGTTGGCGCCGGCGAGGCCGGCCAGCGCCCCGGCGCAGGCCATCACCAGGACGATGATCACGCCCGAGCGCATGCCGGCATAGCGCGCGGCGTGGGGATTGGCGCCGCTCGCCCGGAACTCGAAGCCGATGGTCGAGCGGAACAGGACCCACCAGACCAAGGCGACGGCGGCGAGCGCGATCAGGAGCCCGAAGTGGATGCGGAGCGAGGGATCGATCGCCGCCAGCAGCTTCGGCAGCTCCGCCGTCGGCAGCACCGTGTCCGAGATCGGGTCGCTCCGCCCAGGCTTCTGGATCGGCGGGTTGCGGAGCAGGTAGTCGGTGAGCCGGAAGGCGATGAAATTGAGCATGATGGTGGTGATCACCTCATGCGCGCCGGTGGCGGCCTTGAGCCAGCCGGCGATGCCGGCCCAGACCGCGCCGGCGAGCATGCCGGCGAGGATCGCGAGCGGCAGGTGGATCGCCATCGGCAGGCCCGGCACCAGGAAGCCGACCGCGACGGCGGCCATGCCGCCGAGGATGAGCTGGCCCTCGGCGCCGATGTTGAACAGCCCGGCCCGGAAGCCGATGGCGAGGCCGAGGCCGCAGAGGATCAGCGGCGTCGCCGCGAGCAGCGTCTCCGAGATCGCCGAGAGCGAGCCCAGCGAGCCGGTGAAGAGAGCGACGAAGGAGCGGCCGATGGTCTCGAGGCCGACACCGGTGGCGAGCATGGTGAGCGCGCCGAGGATCAGCGCGATGATCACCGACAGCACCGGGACCAGCACCACCTCCTGGACGTCGAAGCGGCGCACCACGACGCGGCCGAGGATCGCGTCGTCGAGCCCCGGCGGCTTCGAGGCGGGCGCCTGTCCGCTCACGACACCACTCCCGCCATCGCCAGCCCCACGTCCTTCACCGTCGCCGTCGCCGCCGGGAACTCGGCGACGATCCGGCCGCGATACATGACGAGGATCCGGTCCGACAGGGACATGACCTCGTCGAGCTCGGTCGAGACGATCAGGATGCCGTCGCCCTCGTCGCGGGCCTTGGCGAAGCGCTCGTGGATGTACTCGATCGAGCCGACGTCGATGCCGCGGGTCGGCTGCGAGGCGATCAGGAACTTGGTGTCGTGGCCCATCTCGCGGCCGACCACCAGCTTCTGCTGGTTGCCGCCGGAGAGGTTGCCGGCATGGTTGAAGATCGAGTCGGTGCGGACGTCGAAGTCCCGCACGATCCGCGCCGCCTCGCGGTTGGCCTCGCCCCAGTGCATGGCGATGCCGGAGGAGTACGGCGGGGCGTAGTAGCGGTCGAGCACCGCGTTCTCGGCGATGCTGAATTCGGTGATCAGACCGTCGCGCTGGCGATCCTCGGGGATGTGGGCGATCAGCCGCCGGTGCCGCTCCCGTGCCGAGGCCCGGGTGATGTCCTCGCCGGCGAAGGTCACGGTGCCGGCCGCGGCCGGCCGCAGCCCGGTGAGCGCCTCGACCAGCTCGGTCTGCCCGTTGCCCTGGACCCCGGCGATGCCGACGACCTCGCCCTCGTGGACGGTGAAGTCGACGCCGGCGACCGCCACCTCGTCGCGCTCGTCGAACACGGTGAGCCCCTTGACCTCGAGCAGCGGGCCGCCGGGGGCGGTGGTGCGCGGCGCGATGGCGAAGCGCACCGGGCGGCCGACCATCATCTCGGCAAGGTCGGCGCTGGTCGCGGTCTTGGGGTCGCCTTCGCCGACGATCTTGCCGGCGCGGAGCACGCTGATCCGGTCCGCGACCTCCAGCACCTCGCCGAGCTTGTGGGTGATGAAGACGATCGCCTTGCCGGCCGCCCGAAGCGAGCGGACGATGCCGAAGAACTCGACCACCTCCTGCGGGGTGAGGACCGCCGTCGGCTCGTCGAAGATGATGGCATTGGCCGAGCGGAACAGGACCTTGAGGATCTCGACCCGCTGCTGGAGCCCGACCGGCATCTCCTCGATGATCGCGTCGGGATAAACCTCGAGGCCGTGGCGGGCCGATATCTCCCGCACCTGGGCGCGCGCCGTCTTGAGGTCGAGGCGGTCGAAGGCCTTCACCGGCTCGACGCCGAGCACCACGTTCTCGGCCACGGTGAACACCGGGACCAGCATGAAGTGCTGGTGGACCATGCCGATGCCGGCGCGGATCGCGTCACCCGCGCCGCGGAACTGAACCGGCTTGCCGTCGATCAGGATCTCGCCCTCGTCCGGCCGGTAGAGGCCGGAGAGCACGTTCATCAGGGTGGACTTGCCGGCCCCGTTCTCGCCGAGAAGGCCGAGCACCTCGCCGGCGCGGATCGCCAGGCTCACGTCGGAATTGGCGACGACGCTGCCGAACCGCTTGGTGATGCCCCTGAGCTCGATGTCCACCTACGCTGCCCCGTGGGTCGCCTCCCGGCAGCACCGGGAGGACGTCCATCCAAGACGCGCCGCCGTGGTCTCGGCCACGGCGGGCGCGGGCGTGTATCGGTGAGCGCGCCGGCCTAGCCGCCGCCCTTCACGTCGATCGAGCCGTCGACGATCGCCTTCGACAGCGCCTCGAGCTCGGCCTTGAGCTCGGCCGGGACGGCATCCTCCATCTCGTGGAACGGCGCGAGGCCGACGCCGCCCGAGGCGAGCGTGCCGACCACGACGCCACCGGCGAAGGATCCATCCTTCGCCGCCTTGATCGACTCGAGCACGGTCGCGTCCATCTTCTTCTCGACCGAGGTCAGGTAGACCCCGGCATTGTCGGGATCGGTCAGTGCCTGGTCGACGTCGACGCCGATGATCTTCAGCGACTCCGGCCCGAGCTCGGCCGCGAGCGCCGCCGAGCCGAGGCCGACCGGGCCGGCCACCGGCATGACGATGTCGGCCCCCTCGTCGACGAGGTTCTTGGCGAACGCGCGGCCGTCGTCGAGCGACTCGAAGTTGTTGGTGAAGAGGCCTTCCTTCTTCTCCGGATCCCAGCCGAGCACGGTGACGCTGGCGCTCTTGACGCTGTTGTAGTGCGCGACGCCGCGGACGAACCCGTCCATGAAGATCGTCACCGGCGGGATGTTGATGCCGCCGAAGGTGCCGACGACGCCGGTCTCCGACATGCCGGCGGCGAGATAGCCGGCGAGGAACGCCGCCTCGTCGGTCGCGAAGACCTCGCCGAGGATGTTCGGCACCACCGGGTCATAGGCGAAGTCGACGATCGAGAACTTGGTGTCGGGATTGGCCTCGGCCGCCTTCTTGGTGGCGTCGCCGAGCAGGAAGCCGACGGTGATGATGATGTCGCACTTCTCGCTGAGGAAGGCGTTGATGTTGGGCTCGTAGTCGGTCTCGGCCTTGGATTCGAGGAGCTTGATCTCGATGCCGAGCTGGTCGGCCGCGTCCTGCACGCCCTTCCAGGCCGTCTGGTTGAACCCCTTGTCGTCGACGCCGCCGGTGTCGGTCACCTGGCAGGCCTTGAACGTGGCAGCCTCGGCGGCCGTGCCGGCGCCAACCACGGCGGCGGTGGCAAGCGCTGCGAGCGCGGTGGCGATGGACCTCTTTTTCAAGTCACCCTCCTGTCTCAGCCTCTGAACGTGCCGCGAGGCGCCCTGTCGCCCGCGGGAACTGGCGATGAGCTTGGCATTTTCCCCGGTACCCGTCGAGGCTCTTCACCACGCCCGAAGGACGGTTGCGGTTTCCCCTTTCCGCCGCGGCCCCACCGACTATGATCGCGCCGACCGAAGCGAGGCCGAGAGGCGCAGGCAGAGATGGATCGGGAACTGTTCGACGCGGCACGGGCGGTGCGGCTGCGGGCGCATGCGCCCTATTCGGGCTTTCCCGTGGGCGTCGCCTTCCGCACCGCGGAGGGCACGGTCCATACCGGCTGCAATGTCGAGAACGCCGCCTTCCCCGAGGGATGGTGCGCCGAGACCAGCGCCATCGGCCGGATGGTCTCGACCACCGAGCCGGGCGAGCCGCGGCGGATCGAGGTGGTGTGCGTGGTCGCCGAGCGCATCGACGGGCGCTTCACCACGCCCTGCGGCGGCTGCCGGCAGCGGCTGGCCGAGTTCGGCACGCCGGAGACGGTGATCCACTGCTTCGACCCCTCGGGCAAGGGTGCGACCTGGCGGCTCGGCGAACTGCTGCCGGCAAGCTTCGAGCTGCGGGAGCAGTCGTGAGCGACCAGGCTACCCTCGCCGCCGCCCATATCCGCTCCCGCCGGGACCTGCCGTACTCGGTCGGGCTGGTGCTCGGCTCGGGCCTCGGCGCCCTCGCCGACGCGGTGACCGACGCCGTGCGCATTCCCTATGCGGCCCTGCCCGGCTTCCCCTCCTCCGGAGTGTCGTCGCACAAGGGCGAGGTCGTCGCCGGCCGGCTCGAAGGCGTGCCGGTCGTCGTCTATGCCGGCCGCGCCCATTACTACGAGAAGGGCGACGCCGCGGCGATGCGGGTGCCGATCGCCACCCTCGCCGCGCTCGGCTGCGACACGCTGATCCTCACCAACGCCGCCGGGTCGCTCCGCACCGAGGTCGGCCCCGGCGAGATCATGCTGATCAGCGACCACATCAACTTCGCCGGCGCCAACCCGCTGATCGGCGAGCCGACCGACGATCGCTTCGTCGGGCTGACCGGCGCCTACGACGCGAGCCTCCGCGAGAGCCTCCTCGGCGCGGCGGAGCGCGAAGGCATCCGGCTTGCGACCGGCGTCTACACGTGGTTTTCCGGTCCGAGCTTCGAGACGCCGGCGGAGATCCGTGCCGCCCGCATTCTCGGTGCCGACGCAGTGGGCATGTCGACCGTGCCCGAAGTGATCCTCGGGCGCTTCTACCGGCTCCGGGTCGCCGCGGTCTCCACCATCACCAACCTCGCCGCCGGCATGACCGGGGCGGAGTTGAGCCACGACGAGACCAAGGCGCTGGCCCCGGTGGGAGCGGCGAAGCTCGAGCGCGTGCTGCGGCGCTTCCTCCACGACCGCGGATTGAGGTGAACCGGAAATGCTGCCCCAGGAGATCATCCGCAAGAAGCGTGACGGCCAGGTCCTCGACAAGGCCGAGATCGCCTTCATGGTCGAGGGCCTGACCCACGGCACGGTGACCGAGGGCCAGGTCGCGGCCTTCGCGATGGCGATCTTCTTCCGCGACATGGTGCGCGACGAGCGGGAGGCGCTCACCGAGGCGATGCGCGATTCCGGCGCGGTGCTCGACTGGACCGGCCTCGACGGCCCGGTCCTCGACAAGCATTCGACCGGCGGCATCGGCGACAATGTCTCACTGATGCTCGCCCCGGCGCTCGCCGCCTGCGGCGCCTATGTGCCGATGATCTCGGGCCGCGGCCTCGGCCATGGCGGCGGCACGCTCGACAAGCTCGATTCGATTCCCGGCTACCGCACCAATCCCGACCTCGCCCTGTTCCGCAAGGTGGTGGAAGATGTCGGTTGCGCGATCATCGGCCAGACCGCCGACCTCGCCCCGGCCGACCGGCGCATCTACGCCATCCGCGACGTCACGGCGACGGTGGAATCAGTGCCCCTGATCACCGCCTCGATCCTGTCGAAGAAGCTCGCCGAGGGGCTCGACGCGCTGGTTCTCGACGTCAAGACCGGCAACGGCGCCTTCATGGTGACGCTGGACCAGGCCCGCGCCCTCGCCCGGAGCCTGGTCGACGTGGCCAACGGCGCCGGGGTGAAGACCGCGGCCCTCATCACCGCCATGGACCAGTCGCTCGCCACGGCCGCCGGCAACGCCGTCGAGGTGCTGAATGCCGCCGAGTTCCTGCTCGGCAAGCGCGACCGCCGGCTCGAGGAGGTCACCGTGGCGCTCGGCGCCGAGGGGCTGGTGCTCTCCGGCATCGCATCCGACACCGCCGACGGCCGGCGCCGGATCATGGAGGCCTTCGATTCCGGCAAGGCGGCGGAGATCTTCGGCCGGATGGTCGCCGCGCTCGGCGGGCCGGCCGGCTTCATGGACGACCCCGCCGCCCACCTCAAGCCGGCGCCGGTGATCCGCGACGTGTTCCCGGACGGCGACGGCATCGTCGAGGCCGTCGACTCGCGCGCCGTCGGCATCGCCGTCATCGAACTCGGCGGTGGCCGCGCCCGTCCCGAGGACCGCATCGACCACAGCGTCGGGTTTACCCGGCTCGCCGCGGTCGGCGCGCCGGTCGGCAGGGGCGATGCGCCGCTCGCGACAGTTCATGCCCGCACTGAAGCCCACGCCGAAAAGGCAGCCGACGCCTTGCGCGCGGCGTACAAGCTGGGCAATGCGGTACCCGAGGAAACGCCCGTGGTCTTGGAACGGATCGGCTGACGAGGTTTTAGAACAGAATGCGTATCGACGCGGTGCCGATCGGCCCCAACCCACCCCACGACGTGAATGTGATCATCGAGGTCTCGATCGGCGGTGAGCCGATCAAGTACGAGATGGACAAGGCCTCCGGCGCCCTGGTGGTCGACCGGTTCCTGTACACCCCGATGCGCTATCCGGGGAACTACGGCTTCATCCCGCACACCCTGTCCGGCGATGGCGACCCCTGCGACGTGCTGGTCGCCAATACCCGCGCCATCGTTCCCGGCGCGGTGATGAGCGTGCGGCCGGTGGGCGTCCTGATCATGGAGGACGACGGCGGGGTCGACGAGAAGATCATCGCCGTGCCGTCGCGCAAGCTCACCGCGCGCTACCAGTCGATCCAGCGCCACACCGACCTGCCCGAGATCACCATCCAGCAGATCGAGCACTTCTTTTCCCACTACAAGGACCTCGAGCCGGGCAAGTGGGTGAAGATCATGCGCTGGGGCGAGGTGGAAGAAGCCAAGGAGATGATCGAGGCGGGCATCGCGCGCGCCGCGGCCGTCTGAGACGACGCTTTCCGGATGCGGCCCGCTCGGCCGCATCCGGCGACCGACCAGGGTTCGAACCGCAACGAGGCCACCATGGCGTTGGCTTTGGCGTTCGCCATCAAGACCGCGATCGAGGACCCCGCGGCGGACACCTTCCTGTTCGTGGCGCAGAAGTCCATGTATGGCGTCAAGCGGATCGCGGCCGGCGACCTGATCTACCTGTTTCACAGTGAGAATGCAGGCGGCCACGGGC
>JAEVZM010000267.1 GCA_023392225.1 Pseudomonadota bacterium | reverse complement strand
CCCCGCTCGCTCGGCAAAGCCGACCGCATGGCGCCGGCGGTGTCCTTCGCCGACGCCAAGGGGCTGCTGCCGCTGCCGGCGAGCGGGCGGATCACCAAGGGGTTCGGCGCCGACGACGGTGTCGGCGGCAAGACGCTCGGCATCTCGATGCAGACCCGTCCCGGCGGGCAGGTGTCGTCGCCGGCCGACGGCTGGGTGGTCTATGCCGGACCCTTCCGGTCCTACGGGCAACTCTTGATCATAAACGCCGGCGACGGCTATCATGTGTTGTTGGCGGGTATGGATGAGATCGACGTCCAGCTTGGCCAGTTCGTCCTCGCCGGGGAGCCAGTCGCGACAATGGCTTCACCAAAATTGGCGAGCGCCGACCCGGCGGACATAGTTTCGACCCAGCCTGTACTCTATATCGAGTTCCGGAAAGATGGTTCCTCGATAGACCCGGCCCCATGGTGGGCCGCTTCCAGTGACGAAAAGGTCGGCGGATGATTCGCAAAGCCTCACTTCTTCTTGCCGGTGTCGCACTCGGCGCGCTGCTCGCCGTGACGGCCACCCAGACGCGCTTTTTCTCGGGCAGCGAGGCTGTCGCAGCCTCCGCGGATACGTATCGCGAGCTCAACCTGTTCGGTGATGTGTTCGAACGCGTGCGCTCCGACTACGTCGAGGTTCCGGACGAGAACACCCTGATCGAATCCGCGATCAACGGCATGCTGACCGGTCTCGATCCTCATTCGAGCTACCTGAGCCCCAAGAATTTCAAGGACATGCAGGTCCAGACCAGCGGCAAGTTCGGTGGTCTCGGGATCGAGGTGACCATGGAGGACGGGGTCATCAAGGTCGTCTCGCCGATCGACGACACCCCGGCCGCCCGGGCCGGCGTGCTCGCCAACGACCTGATCACCGCGCTCGACGGCGAGGCCATCGAGGGCCTGAGCCTCAACGAGGCGGTCGAGAAGATGCGCGGGCCGATCAACACCCCGATCAAGCTCACCATCGTGCGCGAAGGCGCCGACAAGCCGTTCGACGTCGAGCTGGTCCGCGAGGAGATCACCATCCAGTCGGTGCGCTCGCGCGCCGAGGACGATGTCGGTTATGTCCGCATCACCGCCTTCAACGAGCAGACCTTCGACGGCCTCAAATCGGCGATCGATACGCTCAAGTCGGAGATCGGTGCCGAAAATGTGAAGGGCTGGATCATCGACCTGCGCAACAACCCCGGTGGCCTGCTCGATCAGGCGATCGCGGTGTCGGATGCGTTCCTCGACCGCGGCGAGGTGGTTTCCACCCGCAGCCGCCATGCCGAGGAGACGCAGCGCTACAACGCCCATGTCGGCGACCTGACCGACGGCAAGCCGGTGATCATCCTGGTCAATGGCGGCTCGGCCTCGGCGTCGGAGATCGTCGCCGGTGCGCTGCAGGATCACCGGCGGGCGACGATCGTCGGGACGCGGTCCTTCGGCAAGGGCTCGGTGCAGACGATCATCCCGCTCGGCGCCAACGGCGCGCTGCGGCTGACCACGGCGCGCTACTACACGCCGTCGGGCCGCTCGATCCAGGCCAAGGGCATCGACCCGGATATCGAGGTGATCCAGGAGCTGCCGCCGGAGCTCGCCGCCCAGGTTGGCGAGGTGGAGCCGCGCGGCGAAGCAGACCTCAAGGGCCACCTCCAGAGCCAGGATGTCGAGGAAGGCAAGGCGACCGAGGAGGAATCCGGGTCCCTCGCCTACGTGCCGCCGGATCCGAAGGACGACAAGCAGCTTCACTATGCGCTCGACCTTCTGCATGGGCTGCAGGTCAACACCGCCTTCCCGCCGGATCCGTCCGCCGGCATTCCGAACTAAGGCCGCCGAACCAAGGCCGGAGGGGCGGCCGCGCCGCTCCCCCATACGCAGGAACGAATCGAGAGAGGCCGGTGGCGACGCTGCCGGCCTTCTTGTATTGAGCGCCAAGCGTCCATTGCGCGCCAGATCCGTCAGACCTTTCCGTTCCGGAGGCTTCCCCCGATGAGCAAGACCGACATCGACAAGCTGCCCTATCGTCTCTGCGTCGGCATCGCCCTCTTCAATCGCGATGGGCTGGTGTGGGTCGGGCGCCGCTCCGACGAGGATGCCGAGGGGGAAGGTGAGGGTCACTGGTGGCAGATGCCGCAGGGCGGCCTCGACAAGGGCGAGGATCCCTATGACGCGGCGCTCCGCGAGCTGCATGAGGAGACCTCGGTCAAGCATGCCAGCCTGATCGCCGAGGCGCCGGAGTGGTTCACCTACGACCTGCCGCCGGAGCTGGTAGCGACCTCGTGGAAGGGGCGCTATCGGGGCCAGAAGCAGAAATGGTTCGCACTCCGCTTCGAGGGCGACGAATCCGAAATCGACGTACTCTCGCCCGGCGGCGGCAAGTACCAGGCCGAGTTCACCGCGTGGCGCTGGGAGAAGCTCGAGCGGCTACCGGAGCTGATCGTGCCGTTCAAGCGCGGCGTCTACGAGCAGGTGGTCGAGGCGTTCCGCGGCATCGCCGGCTGATCAGGCGGCGCGCTCCAAATCGGCCTTTCGGCGCGCTTTCTGACGGCCGAGCCGGCGCCTCAGGAGCGCCAGCACCGCGACTTCCTCGGCCGTCAGGTGCTGGTCTGCCTTGAGCTCCGTATCGGCTCGGCTGGCGACATCGAGGGCGAGGGCGCCGTCGAGATAGCTGGTGAGGATCTCGGGGTGCACATAGCACTTCCGGCAGATGGTCGGCGTGTTGCCGAGACGCCGGGCCACGCGTTCGATCGCCTCCCGGATATTGGCCTTCGCGGTGATCTCACGATCGAATTCGGCAAATTCGTGGAGTGCCATGGCGGCCAGCACCGTGCCGGCCCAGGTCCGGAAGTCCTTGGCGGTGATCTCCTCGCCCGAGACGTCGCGCAGCCAGGCATTGACGTCTCCCGAGCCGATCGAGCGTCGTGTGCCGTCGCCGTCCATATACTGGAAGAGATGCTGGCCCGGGATGTCCTGGCACGCCTTGACGATGCGGGCGACGCGCCGGTCATTCAGCTTGATCTTCCAGTCCTTGCCGCTCTTTCCCCGGAAGGCGAAGCGGAGGGTGCCGCCGTCGATCGCGACGTGCCGGTCGCGGAGCGTCGTCAGTCCAAAGCTCCGGTTCTGCCTCGCGTAGTCGGCGTTTCCGACGCGGATGAGGGTCGAATCGAGGAGATGGACGACCGTCGCCACGACCTTCTCGAACGGCAGCCCCCGGCGGCCCATGTCGGCATCGACCGCGCGCCGGATGCGGGGGAGGATGCGGGCGAACTCCAGGATGTGATGGTACTTGGTTTCATCCCGCACCCTGAGGAACTCGGGATGGTAGCGGTACTGCTTGCGGCCCCGCGCGTCGCGCCCGGTGGCCTGGACGTGACCCTCCGGATCCGGCGATATCCACACGTCGGTCCAGGCGGGCGGTATGGCAAGGCTCCGGATCCGCCGGCGCTCGTCGGCGTCGCGGACGGTGCGGCCGGCAGGATCGCGATAGGCGAAGCCCCGTCCGGCCACCATGCGGCGGATGCCGGGTGCGTCATCGGCAAGATAGCGGAGCCCGGCCCGGCCGGCATCGACGACGGTGGTGCGTTCCGCAACGGCAGGCATGCCGGGCTCTCCCTCTGACCGGCGGATTCAACGCCGCTCTCCGTCCCGGGTTGCCTGGCGGGGATCCTGCCAAAGAAAAAGGGGCCGCGAGGCCCCTTCGATGCGTTCGACCGAGGTTTGTCGCCCTCAGCCGCCGGTCAACGCCGACTGGACTTCCTTGAGCTGGTGCAAGCGCTGCTCGGCGGCGTCCTTGGTGGCGCCGTCCTTGGCATCGGCGACGTCCTCCTCGGCGTTCTTCACTTCCTGCGCCAGCTGGGCCGGATTGATCTCGGCGACCGGGATCGCCATCTCGGCCAGCACCGTGAGGCCGGCGGCATTGGCGTCGGCGAAGCCGCCGCGGACGAAG
Source organism: Pseudomonadota bacterium (assembly GCA_023392225.1). Lineage (GTDB taxonomy): Bacteria > Pseudomonadota > Alphaproteobacteria > Rhizobiales > Kaistiaceae > Bauldia. The sequence goes on along the minus strand of JAEVZM010000267.1, from coordinate 3,794 downwards.
ATCCGCGTCGTCTGGCCGGCGCGGACGATGTCGATGACGCCAGGGCGCAGCGTGGTCATGAACGGGGCATGGCCCTTCATCACCGTGAACTGGCCCTCGCTGCCCGGCACGACGACCTCTTCCACCGGCTCGGACATGAGCAGGCGCTCGGGAGAAACGAGTTCGAACTGGAAAGACTCGGCCATCGGATCCTCAAACCAACGTCTGCTCCGCCGAAACCGGTCCGGCGGAGCGTGTTCGCGCGGGTGTTACGCGGCCTCGGCGGCGAGCTTCTTGGCCTTCTCGACCGCCGCCTCGATGGTGCCGACCATGTAGAAGGCCGGCTCGGGCAGGTGGTCGAACTCGCCGGAGACGAGACGCTTGAAGCCGCTGATCGTGTCGGCGAGGTCGACGAACACGCCCGGCGAGCCGGTGAAGATCTCGGCGACGTGGAACGGCTGCGACAGGAAGCGCTCGATCTTGCGGGCGCGGGCCACGGCGAGACGGTCCTCCTCGGAGAGCTCGTCCATGCCCAGGATCGCGATGATGTCCTGGAGCTGCTTGTAGCGCTGCAGGACCTCCTGCACCCGACGGGCGACGTCGTAGTGCTCCTCGCCGACGATGCGCGGGTCGAGCATGCGCGAAGTCGAGTCGAGCGGATCGACCGCCGGGTAGATGCCCTTCTCGGCGATCGAGCGCGACAGCACGGTGGTGGCGTCAAGGTGGGCGAACGAGGTCGCCGGCGCCGGGTCGGTCAGATCGTCGGCCGGCACGTAAATGGCCTGCACCGAGGTGATCGAGCCCTTGGTGGTCGTGGTGATGCGCTCCTGGAGGGCGCCCATGTCGGTGGCGAGCGTCGGCTGGTAGCCCACCGCCGACGGGATGCGGCCGAGCAGCGCCGACACTTCCGAGCCCGCCTGGGTGAAGCGGAAGATGTTGTCGACGAAGAACAGCACGTCCTGGCCCTGGTCGCGGAAGTACTCGGCGACGGTCAGGCCGGCGAGGGCGACGCGAGCGCGGGCGCCCGGCGGCTCGTTCATCTGGCCGAACACCAGGGCGCACTTGGAACCCTCGGTCGAGCCGTTGTTCTTGGCCGGGTCCTTGTTCACGCCCGACTCGATCATCTCGTGATAGAGATCGTTGCCCTCGCGGGTGCGCTCGCCGACGCCGGCGAACACCGAGTAGCCGCCGTGGGCCTTGGCGACGTTGTTGATCAGCTCCTGGATCAGCACCGTCTTACCGACGCCGGCGCCGCCGAACAGGCCGATCTTGCCGCCACGGGCGTAGGGGGCGAGGAGGTCGACGACCTTGATGCCGGTGACCAGGATCTGCGCCTCGGTCGACTGGTCGACATATTCGGGGGCCGGCTGGTGGATGGCGCGGCGCTGCTGGGTCTTGACCGGGCCGGCCTCGTCGACCGGCTCGCCGATGACGTTCATGATGCGGCCGAGGGTCTCCTCGCCGACCGGAACCGCGATCGGCTCGCCGGTGTCGGTGACCTCCTGGTTGCGGACCAGACCCTCGGTGGTGTCCATCGCGATGGTGCGGACCGTGTTCTCGCCGAGATGCTGGGCAACCTCGAGGATGAGGCGGTTGCCGTTATTGTCGGTCTCGAGCGCGTTCAGGATCGCCGGCAGATGGTCCCGGAACTGCACGTCGACGACGGCACCGGTGACCTGCACGATGCGGCCGAAGACGCCCTTGACGTTGGTGTTTTGTGCGGCCTGAGCCATGTCTGTTTCCTTCTCTCGAGCCCCGGGGGCTACGAACTCGTTCGATTCCGCGACAGAGACCCGTACCCTACAACGCCTCGGCGCCGGAAATGATCTCGATCAGTTCCTTGGTGATCTGGGCCTGGCGCGAGCGGTTGTAGTTCAGCGTCAGCCTGTCGATCATGTCGCCGGCGTTCCGGGTGGCGGAATCCATGGCGGTCATCTTGGCGCCCATCTCGGAGGCGGAGTTCTCGAGCAGCGCCCGGAACACCTGGACCGAAAGGTTGCGCGGCAGAAGCTCGTTGAGGATCGACTCCTCGTCGGCCTCGTATTCGTAGATCCCGAGGTCCGCCTCGGCACCGGCCTCACCGCCACCGATCTGGGCGGGGATGAGCTGCTGCGCCGTCGGGACCTGGGAGATCACCGAGCGGAATTCGGAATAGAAGATGGTGGCGACGTCGAAGGCGCCGGTCTCGAACAGGTCGGAGACCTTCTGCCCGATGGCATGGGCATCGGTGAAGCCGAGCCGCTTCACGGCGCGGAGATCGACGAGCTCGATGATCCGGGTGCCGTACTCGCGGCGCAGCGCGTCATAGCCCTTGCGGCCGACGCAGAGGATCTTGACGTCCTTGCCCTCGGCGAGGAGCCGCCGGATGTGCTCGCGGGCAAGCCGGGAGATCGACGAGTTGAAAGCGCCGCAGAGGCCACGCTCGGCGGTGCAGACGATGAGCAGGTGGGTATCCTGCCGGCCGGTGCCGGCAAGCAGCCGCGGTGCGTCATCGCGGCCCTGCATCGGGCCGGCGAGATTGGCGAGCACGGCGTTCATGCGCGCCGCATAGGGGCGCGCCGCCTCGGCGGCAGCCTGGGCGCGGCGCAACTTGGACGCCGCGACCATCTGCATGGCCTTGGTGATCTTCTGCGTCGCCTTGACCGAGACGATGCGGTTGCGGAGCGCCTTGAGCGACGGCATGGGCTGTTACGCGAAAGCCTTGGAGTAGGAATCGGCGGCGGCCTTGAGCTTCTCTCGAATCTCGCCGGTGAGCTCCTTCTTGGTGCGGATATCGGAAAGGAGATCCGCATGCTGCGAGCGCAGCAGCGCCAGGAAGCCCTGCTCGAATTCGCCAACCTTGGCGACCGGCAGCTTGTCGAGATAGCCGTTCACGCCGGCGAAGATCACCACCACCTGCTCCTCGACGGGCAGCGGCGAGAACTGCGGCTGCTTGAGGAGTTCGGTCAGGCGGGCGCCGCGGTTGAGAAGGCGCTGGGTCGCGGCATCGAGGTCCGAGCCGAACTGCGCGAAGGCGGCCATCTCGCGGTACTGGGCGAGCTCGCCCTTGATCGAGCCGGCGACCTGCTTCATCGCCTTGATCTGGGCGGCCGAGCCGACGCGGCTCACCGAGATGCCGACGTTCACCGCCGGGCGGATGCCCTGGTAGAACAGGTCGGTCTCGAGGAAGATCTGGCCGTCGGTGATCGAGATGACGTTGGTCGGGATGTAGGCCGACACGTCGTTCGCCTGGGTCTCGATGATCGGCAGCGCGGTCAGCGAGCCGGAGCCGTTGGCCGCATTGAGCTTCGCGGCGCGCTCGAGCAGGCGGGAATGCAGGTAGAACACGTCGCCCGGGTAGGCCTCGCGTCCCGGCGGGCGGCGGAGCAGCAGCGACATCTGCCGGTAGGCCACGGCCTGCTTCGACAGATCGTCGTAGATGATCAGCGCATGCATGCCGTTGTCGCGGAAGAACTCGCCCATGGTGCAGCCGGCGAAGGGCGCCAGGTACTGGAGGGCGGCCGGCTCCGAGGCGGTGGCGGCGACGACGATGGAGTACTCCATCGCGCCGTTTTCCTCCAGGGTCTTCACCAGCTGGGCGACGCTCGAGCGCTTCTGGCCCACCGCGACATAGACGCAGTAGAGCTTCTGCGACTCCTCGCCGGTGTCGTTCACCGACTTCTGGTTCAGGATGGTGTCGATGGCGACGGCAGTCTTGCCGGTCTGGCGATCGCCGATGATCAGCTCGCGCTGGCCACGGCCGACGGGGATCAGCGCGTCGATGGCCTTGAGGCCGGTCTGCATCGGCTCGTGCACCGAGCGGCGCGGAATGATGC
>JAEVZM010000246.1 GCA_023392225.1 Pseudomonadota bacterium | reverse complement strand
TCGGAGATGAATCCTTCGCTGCGCTCGCAGACCCACTTGACCGGGCGCCCGATGCGCCGGGACGCCCAGGAAACCACCGCTTCCTCCGCATAGTGGAACTGCTTCACGCCGAAGCCGCCGCCCACGTCCGGCGACACCACCCGCAGCCGATGCAGCGGCACGTGCAGGACGAAGTTCCCCATCAGCAGCTTGACGATGTGCGGGAACTGGCTGGTGGTCCAGAGAGTGTTGTGGGCGCGGCCGGTATCGTAGTCGGCGACCGCGGCGCGGGGCTCCATCGGATTGCCGACCAGCCGGTTGTTGACGAGGCTGATGCGGGCGACATGGGCGGCCTCCTTGAAGGCCTCCTCGGTCGCCTTGGCATCCCCGCACTCCCAGTCGAAGCAGGTGTTGTCGGGAATCTCGTCGAACACCGCCGGCGCGCCGGGGCGGATCGCGTCGAGCATCGAGATCACCGCCGGCAGCACCTCGTAGTCGACCTCGATCGCCTCGGCGGCGGCGCGGGCCTCCTCGAGCGTCTCGGCGACGACGAAGGCGACCGCGTCGCCGACGCAGCGCACCTTGCCGAGGGCGATGGCGGGATGGGTCGGCTCCTTCATCGGCGAGCCGTCGACATTGGTGATGCCCCAGGCGCAGGGAATGCCACCGACCTTGTCGGCGGCGAGATCCTCGCCGGTGAAGATCGCCGCCACGCCCGGCATGTCGATGGCGGTCGCCGTGTCGATGCCCTTGATCAGAGCATGGGCATGCGGCGAGCGCAGGAACACGCCATAGGTCATGTTCTTGAGCTTCATGTCGGCGACGTAGTTGCCCTTGCCGGTCAGGAAGCGCTTGTCTTCCTTCCGCAGCACCGAGGCGCCGATTCCGGTTCCGTCAGCCATGGTTCACTCTCCCGCGCCGGCGTGCATGGCGGCCGTGCCCTCGAGCACGGCGGCGACGATGTTCTGGTAGCCCGTGCAGCGGCAGATGTTGCCCTCGAGCCAGTGGCGCACCTCGCTCTCGCTCGGCGCCGGGTTGCGCTTGGCGAAGTCGACCGCGCTCATCACCATGCCCGGGGTGCAGAAGCCGCACTGCAGGCCGTGGTTCTTGTGGAAGGCCTCCTGCATGGGATGGTAGGCCGGCTTGCCCGGCGCGGTGGCGGCCAGCCCCTCGATGGTGGTCACCCTGGATCCGTCGGCGGCGACGGCAAGCATCGTGCAGCTCTTCACCGAGACGCCGTCGACATGCACCACGCAGGCGCCGCACTGCGAGGTGTCGCAGCCGACATGGGTTCCGGTGAGCTCCAGCGTCTCCCGGAGGAACTCGGAGAGGAGCTGGCTCGGCTCCACGTCCATCTTCACCGTCCGTCCGTTCACCACCATGCTCACGTTCATCTTGCTTCTCCGCATGCCATGTTTCCGCCCCCCACGTTACTTCCCGCACTTCCGCCCGTTTCAGGCGAGCATGCGCGCCTTTTCCTTGTTCCACCCGGCCATGACGACGTCGCCGATGGCGAAGGGGTCGGCATAGAAGATGCGGTCGGGGACGTAGGCGACGAGCTCGTCGCCACCGATGTCGACGAGCAGGACCTTGACGAAATTGCCCAGGTATTCGACGGCGCGGACGCGGGTGGCGACGGCGGCACCGACCGCCGCGTCATGGCGCTCGGGCCGGGAGAGCTCGACATCGTCGCGGCGGATCGCGAAGTCGACGGTGGTGCCGGGGGCGACGCCGTGGCGGGTGCCGAGCGGCACGACGACGTTGCGCAGCTCCGGCGCGACCACGATCGCCTGGTCGCCGTCGATCTTCTCGACCTTGCCGCGCAGCACGTTCTGGCCGCCGAGGAACTCGGCGACGTAGCGGTCCTGCGGCTGGTCGTAGACGTCGCGGGCCGGGCCTGCCTGCTTGATCCGGCCCTTCTCCATCACCACCACCATGTCGGCGATGGCGATCGCCTCCATCTGGGTGTGGGTGACGTGGATGAAGGTGATGCCGAGCTCACGCTGCATGCGGCACAGCTCCTGGCGCATCTGGACGCGGAGCTGCTCGTCGAGCGCCGAGAGCGGCTCGTCGAGGAGCAGCACCTTGGGGCTGGTGATGGCGGCGCGGGCGAGTGCGACGCGCTGCTGCTGGCCGCCGGAGAGCTGGCCCGGCAGGCGGTCGGCGAGCTCGGTCAGTCGCACCTTCTCGATCATCTCGTCGGCGGCCTTGCGGCGCTCGGCCGAGGACATGCCGCGCACCCGGAGGGCGAAGGCGATGTTGTCGCGCACCGAGAGGTGCGGGAACAGCGCGTAGGACTGGAACATCATCGCCGTCCGCCGCTCGGACGGGGTCATGCCGACGACGTTCTCGCCGCCGATCAGGATCTCGCCGTCGGTCGGGTCCTCGTGGCCGGCGATCATCCTGAGGATGGTGGTCTTGCCGCAGCCGGAGGGCCCGAGGAAGCAGACATAGGCCCCGTCGGGAATCTTGAGGTTGACACCGTCCACCGCCCGGGTGGCGCTGCCGTCGTAGCTCTTCACCACGCCGGCGAGTTCGATGCTTCCGTTGGTCACGGCCATGTTCGAGGCTTCCCTCAGTCGTTGGCGACGCGCGCGGCGCGCCGCTTCTGGATCATGTAGATGGCACCGAGGCTGACGCCGATGATCACGAAGGAGATGATCGTGGTGACCGTGCCGAGCGCGTAGAGCGACGGCGAGGTCACGTTCAGCGTCATCGACCAGATCTCGAGCGGCAGGGTGTTGAGCGAGCCGGCGGTCTGGAGCGTGCGGGCGAATTCGTCATAGGAGAGGGTGAAGCCGAACAGGCCGACCGCGATCAGGCCCGGCGCGAGGATCGGGATCACGACGAGGCGGATGGTCTGCATCGGCGTGGCGCCGAGGTCGCGCGCCGCCTCCTCCCATACCGTCTGGAAGCGCGACATCACCGCGAACATCACCAGGACGCCGAACGGCAGGGTCCAGGACAGCTGGGCGCCGAGCGCGGTGGTGTACCAGGACGGCTGGATGCCGAGATAGTTGGCGAGCAGGCCGACGCCGATGCCGAGCACCAGGCCCGGCGCCACCAGGCTGCCGATCATCAGGTAGAACACCACCGTGTCGCCGAAGAAGCGCTTGCGGAAGGCGAGGCCGGAGATGAACGAGATCACCACGGTCAGGATCGTGACCATCACCGCGAGCTTGAACGAGCGGTCGAAGGAGCCCTTGACGTCGCCGGTCCTGACCTGCGTGAACAGGTCGACGAACCAGTGCATCGACACGCCCTTCATCGGGAACACGAGACCGCCGCGGACATCCTGGAACGACAGGATGTAGATGCAGATCATCGGGCCGTAGAGGGCGAGCACGTAGAACACGAAGAGGGCGGCGAGGACGTAGAAGGTCCAGCTACGGCCACCGGCGCGGCGCCGGCGGGCGGCGCTGCGGCGGCTCGCGGTGACCTCGCCCGACAGGGCATTGTCGGTCGCGCTCATTGGGACAGTTCCTTGCGGACGTCGACGGTGCGCAGGATGGCCAGCAC
>JAEVZM010000226.1 GCA_023392225.1 Pseudomonadota bacterium | reverse complement strand
GCCGGGCTGGAGGGGTTGGTCGGGGGCGCGCTCGAAGCTCCCGGGGGGCCGCGGCCGCGGCCGCGGCCGGGCGCAGGCGAGTCGGAGCCGCTCGCCGCCCCGGTCGGGGAGGCCAGCGTGACTCCGGTCACAGCGAAGCCCCCTGCGAATGTGGCATATGGCCGGGGACCGGATGGCGAAAGGGTGCGCCTGGTGGGGCCTGCCGAGGGCTACATTCTGGAATGAAGCAGGAGCAGAATGGGAAGCGATTCCGCAAACTCGAACGGAAACGCAAGGCTTGGGTGCGATAGTCTCTGTCGGCTCGGCCCGACCTTTGCCACTTTTAGGGTGTCTCAGAGGCGGCTGGGTAGGGATTCATCCGTGGGACGTCCGGACGCGCTGCGACCGGCGGCAGCCGGGAACAGATGCGGGATATGGGCGTGACGGCTAGTCTGGCAGGGCGTGGCATATCGCGCCGCATGGCGGTGATGGGCTTGTTGATGCTGGGCGTCGCGGGTTGCACGACGGCGGGCGATATCTCCAACATCGATCCGCTCGTGCTCCAGACCTATGGTCCGGTGCAGGGCGAGCCCTTCAAGATCCCGGCGATCCCGGTCGCCAAGGTCGACCCGCAATACCTGCGGCAGACGGTGACGACGCCGGCCAACATCGCCAGCCAGAAGCCCGGCACGGTGGTGGTCGATCCCGCCAACAAGTTCCTCTACCTCGTGCAGGACGACGGCAAGTCGCTGCGCTACGGCATCGGCGTCGGCAAGGCCGGCTTCGCCTGGGCCGGCGAGGCCGAGATCCACGACAAGCAGCATTGGCCGAAGTGGTTCCCGCCGGCCGAGATGCAGCAGCGCGAGACCTTCCAGAAGATCTATCCGAACTTTGCCGAGAAGTATCCGAACGGCATGGACGGTAGCCCGAAGAACCCGCTCGGCTCGCGCGCGCTCTACCTCTGGGCCAACAACAAGGACACGCTCTACCGCATCCACGCGACCAATGACTGGACGTCGATCGGCAACGCCGTGTCGTCCGGCTGCATCCGGATGTGGAACCAGGACGTGATGGACCTCTACGACCGTGTCGACATCGGCACCAAGGTCGTGGTGCTCCAGGGGCCGGGCTACACCCCGCTCGAGGAGATCACCGCGACGCCGGTCGCCACCGCTCCGGCGACTGCGCCGGCGGGCACCAGCACCGTCGCCTACGCCGCGCCCGCTGCGCAGTAAGCAGCGCGCGCACCGGAAGGAGCGCTGGCTCCGTCGAGGCCGGGCTATTTCGGCGGCGACAGCCTTCCGGGCTCGATGTCGGCGAACATCTCCTCATCGCCGGTCTTGATGAAGAACCGGTCGAGGCCGAGCGGCCGGGTCCGATCCGGCGGCAGCGGCGAGACGAAGGGTTCGTCGCCGCGGCGGGCCTGGAAGTCGGCCTTCGCCGCCTCGCGGAGCGCGGCATCGGTCATCAGGTCATAGCCGGCTGCGGCAAGGATGCGCGCGGTCTCGAGCGACGTCCTGTCGCCGATCGACATGCCGCCGCAGGCGGTCACCGGCCAGGTATGCAGGCCGATGCCGAGCGGGAAGGTGGGCCAGGCGAACAGCCCGGTCGGCACCTGGTAGCTGACGTCGCCGACATCGGTCGAGCCGCCGGCGGAGGCGTCGTCGAGGAACGGCAGCGGCGCGGTGGCGAGTCCGGCCTCGGGGACGCCCATCTCGCGCTGGCAGGCGCGGGCGAAGGCCTGCTCGTCGTCCGTCCAGTCGAGCGGCACCGCCGAGAGATGGCGATGGAGCAGCCGCGCGAGCGGCTCGTTGGGCAGGAGATCGTGCATCCCGAAGAACAGCATGAACTCGGCCCGCGTCTGGGTGGCGGCGGCCGCGCCGTCCGCGACCTGCTGGAGCCACGCGGTGGTCGCTTCGACATGGGCACGGTCGATATCCCGGCAGACGATCCAGACCTGGGCGAAGTCCGGAATGACGTTCGGCGCGGCACCGGCGGCCTCGTAGATGTAGTGGAGCCGGGCCGTCGGCTGAAGATGCTCGCGCATCATCTGGACGCCGATCCCGAACATCTCCGCCGCCTTGAGGGCGCTTCGGCCCTCCCACGGCGCGTTGCCCGCATGCGCGCTCCGCCCGTGGAACATCACCTTGATCATGTCGATCGCGGCCAGCCGGACCAGCCCGGCGCCCGGAAACGGGGCCGGGTGCCAGGCGAGCGCCGCGTCGAGATCGGCGAAGAGGTTGTCGCGGGCCATGTAGACCTTGGCGCCCTCGACCTCCTCCGCCGCGCAGCCATAGACGCGGATGGTGCCGGGAATGGCCTCCGCCTGCATCATGCGCTTGAGGGCGAAGGCCGCGCCGGTGCAGCCGGCACCGAGCATGTTGTGGCCGCAGCCGTGGCCGACCTCGGCGCCGGTCGGACCGGGCGTCTGGCGCGGCTCGGCGGCGTTGCCGAGCCCGGGCAGCGCATCGTACTCGGGCAGGTAGCCGATCACCGGGCCGCCGGTGCCTTGCGACCATTCGGCGATGAAGGCGGTCGGGATGCCGGAGGTGCCGCGGCTGGTGATGGTGAAGCCTTCGGCCTCGAGCTCGCGGATGTGGATCTGATGCGACTTGATCTCGTTGAGCGACAGCTCCGGGGTCGCCCAGACCTCGCGCGAGATGCGGAGGATGGCGTCGCGGACCGAGTCGACCGCCGCGCCGGCCGGGGCCGAGGAGGCCGGCGGCGTCGCCGCTGCCGTTGCGGCATCCGCTGCCGCGGCGCCCGTCGGGGCGGTGGCCGATGCTTCTGTTTCGGCCAGCGTCGGGCCGGCGCTGCCCGCCATCACGGCGCCACCGATGCCGGCGGCCTTGAGGAGCGTGCGTCGATCGACGCCCGGAGCGCGGGGCTGGGTCATGATGGGTCTCCTCCTGATCGTCTCGTCTCGCGCCCCGTCGGCAGACTACGCCTGAAGCGGCGCCACCGATACCGGGCTTGCGGCTAACGCACGATCCGGATGCGCTTGGCTGCCCGCGTGATGCCGGTATAGAGCCAGCGCCAGGCGTTCTCGCGGAACGCGAAGCTCTCGTCGAACAACACGATGTCGTCCCACTGCGAGCCCTGCGACTTGTGCACGGTGAGCACATAGCCGAAGTCGAAGGCGTCGGAGCGGCGGCGCTCGGCTGGGGTGAGGGCTTCGGCGTTGCCGTCGAAATAGGCCGGGTTGATGGTCACCACGGTGCGGCCCTTGCCGTGCTCGCCCTCGTCGGGCGACAGCGTGTAGCGGAGCAGGCCCTTCCGCGGCGCGCGGACGCGGTCGACGTGCCACAGGCTGCCATTGAGCAGGCCGCGCTTGCGGTCGTTCTTGAGGCAGACCAGCGTATCGCCCGCGACCGGCGTCGGTAGCGGGCGGCCGAGCAGCTCGCGGATCCGGCCATTATAGGCGCGGCGCGTGTTGTTGCGCCCGACCAGCACCGTGTCGGCGCCGAGCACGGCGTCGGGGGCGATGTCGCGCCGGGAGACCACGCTGCTCTCGCCATACTGGCCGAGCGCGAGCGTGCCGCCCTCGCGCACCGTCATCGACAGGCGGATGATCGGGTCGTCGGCTGCCTGGCGGTGGACCTCGGTGAGCATCACGTCGGGCTCGGAGGAGGTGAAGAAGCCGCCGCCGGCCACCGGAGGCAGCTGCGCCGGGTCGCCCAGCACCAGTACCGGCTTGCCGAAGGACAGGAGGTCCTTGCCGATGTCCTCGTCGACCATCGAGCACTCGTCGATGACGATCATCGCCGCCTTGGCGGCGGCGCTCTCGCGGTTGAGGACGAAGCTCGGGCCGGTCTCGTCCTCGCCGCGCATGCGGTAGATCAGGCTGTGGATGGTGCCGGCTTCGGGGCAGCCCTTGCCGCGCATGACGTGCGCTGCCTTGCCGGTGAAGGCGGCGTAGACGACGCTGCCGTCGACGCCGTCAGCAATGTGGCGGGCGAGGGTGGTCTTGCCGGTGCCGGCATAGCCGAACAGGCGAAACACCGGCCGGTCGCCGGCTTTGAGCCAGGACCGGACGGCGGAGAGGGCAGATTCCTGCTGGGGAGACCATCGCATGCGGACGGTCTAGCCGACCGGTGGCAGGTTTGGGAACCCGTCGTCAGGCGACGAAGAAATCGTCGTGCGACAGGTCCTTCTTGTTGATGCTCTTGGCGAAGATTTCCTTGTCGGCCGAGCCGGTGCCATCCGGATCGTAGTAGAGCTTGCCCTTGCTTTGCTTGTAGATGATCTGGGCGTGGTCAGCATCGGCCTTCTTGCCGACGGTGAAGTAGTCCTCGCCGAGCGTGCCCTTGTCGAAGCCGGAGAAAATCTTCTGCTTCAGCTTCATCGAATCCTGGTCGCCCTGGAAGTCCCAATCGCCGATCTTGTCGAAGTTCTTCTTGCCGAGCTTCTCGTCGAACACGAAGGTATCTTCGCCGCTGTAGCCCTTGAGGAAGTCCTTGCCCTTGCCGCCGTTGATGACGTCGTCGCCCTGCCACCCGTAGATCTTGTCGTTGCCTTCGAAGCCGAACAGCTTGTCGTCGAACTGCGAGCCATAGATCGTGTCGGCCTTCTCGAAGAACGTCTTGACGATCTTGCCGAACTTGCCCTTGTCGACCTGGTTCCAGAAC
>JAEVZM010000214.1 GCA_023392225.1 Pseudomonadota bacterium | reverse complement strand
CCACCCTCTCCCGCAAGGGGAGAGGGTTGGGTCGCGGGACCGGCAAGGGGAGTGGGCCCGCGTCGCGTGGGTTGAGAGGGGCGCCGTGCGTGGCTCGAGGCCCGGCCGATGGTCGGGCACCCCCTCGTCAAGCCCGTGGGCAGGCCTCAGCATGGCGATGGGGAGGGAGATCGATGCGGGTCCCGCAGGGGGGCGAGACCATCACGGTAAACGGTCTCCGAGCGCGGGCGAGACAATCCGAGCGGTTCCGTCCACCGAACCTTAGAGGGCGCGGGCGTAGCCTCGGCGCCATGTTGAAGGACCAGCCCAATACCCTCGTCACGGTCATCGGATCCGCGCTCGTCGCCCTCGAGCATGGCGGGGTGGCGCTGACGATCTATACCCAGGAGCGCGGCTCGATCGGCTTCCGTCTCTCGCCGCGCGCGATCGACGTGCTGCGCAAGAGCCTCGACGAGGCCGAGGCGGAGATCGGGCAGGCGCCGGGCGGCAGCGCCGAGTGCGCGCGGGTCGTCCCCGGGCCGGGGCGCGTCCGCTCCGGCTGAGGGCGGACCATCGGCCGAGGCCCCCCGATTCGCCGGGCGCTACCGCATGCTGGTAGGCTACCGACATGACCGCCGGCAACGCCGCGCCGGGCGAGAGGAGGGAGCAGTCATGAGGATCCCAACCATCTTCGCATTGCTGGGAGGTGTCGCCAGCGTGGTCGTTGCCGGCCTTCCGGCGGTGGCCGACCCGCAGCGGGTCATCGACGACGGCGGCGACCGCCAGTATCTGTTTGCCATGAGCGCGGGCTCGGGTTCCTTCGCCGACGGGAGGCTCTCGCTCGAGGGCGTGCCGCTCGTCGTCTATTTCAGCGATCGCCCCTACCGGCAGGCGGGGCACATGAGCGTCCCGGACTTCCTGGCACTGTGGGAAGCCAACGCCGACGACCTCGCCAAGGACCCGCCGAATGCCGCGCTCGCCGTCTACGACGCCGGGCGAGACAGCCATGCGGTGGTCGTGCTCGACCGGCCGGAGGCAGGCGAGGGGACGCTGTCGTTCCGGGCCACGATCCTCGAGGACGCGGTTCCGGCAAGCTTCGGCACGGCGACGCTGTTCATCGACGCCTTTCCCTGCGCGGTGAACGGCTGCTGAAGGGCGCGGCGCATTCGCCGCGCCCGCCGGCGCCAGCCTATTGCGTGACGCTGTCGACGCGGATGCGCCAGCCGGTAATCGGGCCGTCATTGCCGCCGTCGCGCACGGTGCCCACCACGGTGCCGGTGCCGGTCACCTTGGCGTTGCCGGCGTCGACCAGCTCGAACGTGTCGCCTTCCGCGATTCCCTCGGGCGCCTCGGCGGCGGGGATGATGACGATCTCGCCGGTCTGCGCCCATTGGAGGTTCTTCGCCGGCAAAGGATCGGCGACGGCAAGCGTGGCCGACCCGGCCAGCGCGACGGCTACGACGATCGAGCTCAGGAATGACCGCATCTGCAAACGTTTCCTTCATTCTGCGCCGCCTCGCGGGCGGCTGGTGACGACAACGGGCCTCGCAGTCGGTCGCGAGGCCTAGCAGGGGCGAGCATCGCCCGGATCGGCGTCGGCGCCCAGCGGAATGTGACGGGGCGCGGCGTGCGGCGCCCGGCGGCTTCCCCCCCGGCGCCATTGCGGGCATAACGGCCGCCTCGAACGGAATCGGCGGGGAGACGGCCGGGCCTTGGCGCATCTCGACAAGCATCTCAAGAAGGTCGGCCATCTCGACGAGGCCAGCGCCTCGGTGGCGCGGCCGTTCGCGGCGCCCGGCCTCGCCGGCACGTTCCTCCTCATCATCCTGGTCTTCGCCGTCGCCACCACCGCCTCCGGGCCGCTGTCGCTCTACGTGATCGCCGCGGTGGTGATCAGTGGCTACATGGCGCTCTATGTCGGCGCCAACGACGTCGCCAACAATGTTGGCCCGGCGGTCGGCGGCCGGGCCATGACCATCGGCATGGCGCTCGCCATCGCCGCGGTGTTCGAGGCGGCGGGCGCGCTGATCGCCGGCGGCGACGTGGTCGCCACCATCTCCAAGGACATCATCCGCCCGCAGCCGGACATGACGGCGCTCGGCTTCATCCTCCTGATGATGGCCGGCTTCCTCGCCTCGGCGATGTGGATCCATCTCGCCACCTATCTCGGCGCGCCGGTCTCGACCACCCATTCGGTGGTCGGCGGGGTGATCGGCGCCGGCATCGCCGCCTCCGGCATCGACGTCGTCCACTGGCCGACGATGGGCGCGATCGCGGCGAGCTGGGTGATCTCGCCGGTGATGGGCGGGGTGCTGGCGGCCGGGCTGTACTGGACGGTTCGCTGGCTCATCATCGACCGGCCGGAGCCGTTCGCGGCGGCGCGGCGCTGGCTGCCGGGGATCGTCGCGCTGATGGCCGGGGTGTTCACGCTCTACCTCACCACCAAGGGCCTGTCGCATGTCTGGCGTCCCTCGCTGGCGGTGCGGGGGCTGATCTCGCTCGCGGTGCTGGTTGCGGTCGGGGCCGCCGCGGTGCCGTGGATCCGGGCGCAGTCGGCCCGCGTCGAGGCGGCCGGCCGGCCGGTGACGGTGCTGTTCAGCCTGCCGCTGATCGCGGCGGCGGCGCTGCTCTGCTTCGCCCACGGCGCCAACGACGTCGCCAATGCGATCGGGCCGCTGGCGGCGATCGTCGCCGCCGCCGATACCGGCATGGCGGCGCCGCAGCAGGTGCCGCTGCCGCTGTGGGTGCTGTTCATCGGTGCCTTCGGCATCTCGCTCGGCCTCGCCCTGTTCGGGCCGACGGTGATCAAGACGGTGGGCGAGAAGATCACCAAGATGAACCCGAGCCGGGCCTATTGCGTGGCGCTGGCGGCGGCGACGACCGTGCTGATCGCCTCGGCGCTCGGGCTGCCGATCTCCTCCACCCACGTCACGGTGGGCGGGGTGTTCGGCATCGGGCTCCTCCGCGAGGCGATCACCAACCGCGGCATCCCCAACCCGGCGGTAGAGCCGCGGATGCGCTCGCTCCGCATCTCCGAGCTCAACGACACGCCGGAGCAGGCGGTGTCGCGGTCACGCAAGCGCGAGCGGCGGAAGCTGGTGCGGCGCCAGTACGGCGCCTCGATCGGTGCCGCCTGGGTGATCACCGTGCCAGCGACGGCGACGGTGGCAATCGTGCTCTATGCGATCCTGTCGGCGGCCTCGGGCAACTGAGGCCCGCCGGCGCGAAGGTCGCGGGCGAAGCCGCGCACCAGCTCGACGATCTGCTTGTTGGTGATCAGCCGCGCCGCCTCGGCGAGCGTCACCCAGTGCCGGTAGCGCTCCCCGGTCTCGCGCCAGGCATCGAGCTGGCGCTCGACGCGGAGCGGGTACATCTCGACCTCGATCACCATGCGGCGCATGCCGCGCGTCTTCCAGGCGCGGTAGGAGCCGATCGGCTCGGTCGCCACCACGCCCTCGACGCCGGCCTCGTCATAGGCCTCGCGCACCGCCGACTCCCAGGGCGTCATGCGCTCCGGAATCCGGCCCTTGGGGAAGATCCAGTGGCCGCGCTGGCGCGAGGTGACGAGGAGGAACACCGGGGTGGCCTCGACGATGGCGTAGGGGATGACGCCGCTCTGCAACTCGCCGACCGGGACGTGCGCCGGCGGCGGCGGGGTGAAGCGCTCGAGGAGGGCTATGGCGGACTCAGAAAGCATCGGCGCGTGGGCTCCTCCTTCTCCGGCGGGCGTCGCCGCCCGGCCGTTTGCGGCTCACTACGGCGGCAGCGGTGATTCGCGGCGTGACCGCCGTCACATCCGCCGTTTTCAATCGAACGCACAACAGACACAATACCCTTCCGGTCGATGGTACGGAGAACGCGACGGATGACGGGATTGAAGATGCTTGCGGCGGGGTGGCTGGCCGCTGCCGCGATCTGCCTCGCCGCACCGCTGTCGGCGACGGCGGCGAACTACGGCGACACCGCCGAGACGCTGCACCTCAAGGCGCTTCTCGACGAGAACCCCGGCCTCGATTCGGCCCTCCTCGTCTCGCTGAAGGCGGCGGACTGGAACGGTATCACCACCCTCGACCAGTTCTTCGACTTCGTCGACGAGACGGTGCGGATGGTGCCGACCGAGCGCAACGGGCTCGCCGAGATCCGTCCGTTCTTCTACATGATCGGCCAGTCGCCGACGCTCCGCTCGAGCCCCGCCTTCCAGGCCTGGGTGACGAGCTACGTGACGACCTGGGGCGACTTCCTCGACACCACCGCCTCCGTCGCGGGGCTCGACACCTTCCTCAAGGACCCGGCCTTCCGCATGGAGCAGTACTACGTCGCGCCGAGCGGCTGGCTGACCTTCAACCAGTTCTTCGCGCGCAACGTGAAGCCGGGCATGCGGCCGATCGCCGGCATCGGCCGCGCCGTGACGGTCGTAGCCCCCGCCGCCGGGATCCTCGAGACGGTGATGCCGG
>JAEVZM010000181.1 GCA_023392225.1 Pseudomonadota bacterium | reverse complement strand
TCGGCATCATCGCCGTCGGCGTCACCCAGGTGATCATCACCGGCGGCATCGATCTCTCCGGCGGCTCGGTGGCCGCGATGTCGGCCATGGTCGCGGCGAGCTTCGCCCAGGCCTCGAGCGCAACCTCGCTGTACTTCCCCGGCATCTCCGACCTGCCGGCCATCGTGCCGCTCGCGATCGGCATCATGGCGGGCGCGGCCGCGGGCTGGGTCAACGGCGCGATCATCGCCCATACCGGCGTGCCGCCCTTCATCCCGACCCTCGGCATGCTCGTCGCGGCCCGCGGCCTTGCCGTCCTCTATGCCGAGGGCAACCCGATCTCCGGCCTCACGCCGGGCTTCAAGGCGATCGGCGCCGGCATCGTTCCCGTCCTCATCTTCATCGGCGTCGCGATCCTGTTCCACATCGCGCTCACCCGCACGCTCTACGGCCGCCGCGCCTATGCGATCGGCTCGAACGAGGAGGCCGCACGGATCGCCGGTGTCAACGTCAAGGCCCAGAAGATCCTCGTCTACACGATCTCGGGCGGCCTCGCCGGGCTCGCCGGCGTGGTGATGAGCGCACGCGCCACCATGGCCCAGCCCGGCATGGGCCTCATGTACGAGCTCGATGCGATCTCGGCGGCGGTGATCGGCGGCACGTCGCTGCTCGGCGGCCGGGGCAGGATCAGCGGCACGGTGATCGGCGTGCTGATCCTCGGCGTCATTACCTCGGGCTTCACGTTCCTCCGGATCGACTTCTACTACCAGGAGATCGTGAAGGGGCTGATCATCCTCGCCGCGGTGATCGCCGACCAGTATCGCCAGGGCCGGCAGTCGGGAGCGAGGCGCTCGGCATGACCACGATCGCAACCTCCCGCCATCGCCCATGGCATCCCGACACCGGCATCCTCCTCGTGCTGGTCGGGGTAGCTGCCCTGTTCGAGATCCTCGGCTGGGCCGTGACCGGCGAGAGCTTCGTCTTCAACGGCCAGCGGCTGTTCATTATCGTCCTGCAGATGGCGATCGTCGGCATCATGGCGATCGCGGTGACGCAGATCATCATCATGGGCGGTATCGACCTGTCCGGCGGCTCGATCGTCGGCTTTGCCGGGCTGGTTGCGGCGTCACTGGCCCAGACGTCAGACAATGCCCGCGCCGTCTTTCCCGGTCTCACCGACCTGCCGGTGTTCATTCCCGTCGCCGCAGGCCTGCTCACCGGCGCCGTGCTCGGCTTCTGCAACGGTGCCGTCATCGCGATCACGCGGATACCGCCGTTCATCGCGACGCTGGCGATGCTGGTCATCGCCCGGGGCCTCGCCCGCTGGTACACCTCGGGCAAGCAGGTCAGCTTCTTCATCCACGACTTCGGGTTCTTCGGCGCGGGCGCCAACCCGATCTGGATCTTCATCGCGGTCGCGATCCTCTTCCACGTCCTGCTGACCCGCACCCTCTACGGACGGCGGACCTACGCCATCGGCTCCAACGAGGAGGCGGCCCGCCTCGCCGGCATCGACGTCGGCCGGCACAAGATCCTCGTCTACTCGCTCGCCGGCCTCCTCTACGGGCTCGCCGCGATCGTCCAGACCTCGCGCGCCGAGACGGCACAATCCGGCACCGGGCTGATGTGGGAGCTGGATGCGATCTCTGCCGCAGTGATCGGCGGGGCGTCGCTGATGGGCGGCATCGGCCGCATCACCGGCACCGTGATCGGCGTCATGATCCTCGGCGTGATCACCTCCGGCTTCAGCTTCCTCGGCATCAACGTCTTCTACATCGCGCTGGTGAAGGGCGTGATCATCGTCGCCGCCGTGGTGGCGGACCAGTACCGGCACAAGAGCAAGCGCAGGAAGTGAGGCGCCGCCGCGCGCCCAAGGGAGCAGCCAGAATGGAGTTCTACCCGTCGGAGAAGAAGATGCGCCTCACCCTGTCGCAGGCGGTGGTGAAGTATCTCCAGGCCCAATACTCCGAGTACGACGGCGCGGAGCAGCGCTTCATCCAGGGCATCTGGGGCATTTTCGGCCACGGCAACGTGTCGGGCATGAGCCAGGCGCTGGTCGAGTACGGCGCGGACCTGCCCTACCACCAGCCGGCCAACGAGCAGTCCATGGTGCACGCCGCGACGGGCTTCGCGCGCGCCATGCGGCGGAAGGCGACGATGGCCTGCACCACCTCGATCGGGCCTGGCGCCACCAACATGATCACCGGCGCGGCGACGGCGACGATCTGCCGGATTCCGGTCCTGCTCCTGCCGTCGGACTATTATGCCTCGCGCTACGGCGGCAAGGTCCTCCAGGACATCGACCACCTCACGTCCGAGGACATGTCGGTCACCGACACGTTCCGCGTCGTCAGCCGCTTCTACGACCGGATCACGCGCCCGGAACAGATTCTGACCGCGTTGCCGGAGGCGATGCGGATCATGACCAGCCCGGCCGAGACCGGCGCCGTCACCATCGCGCTGTCGCAGGACATCCAGGGCTACGCCTACGACTACCCGGTGAAGTTCTTCGACAAGCGGGTGTGGCGGATCGAGCGCCGGCCGCCGAGCCCGGAGCGCATTCGCGAGGCGATCGCACTCCTCAAGGCGGCGCGGAAGCCCTACATCGTCGCCGGCGGCGGCGTGCACTATGCCGAGGCCTGGGACGAACTCGCTGCCTTCGCCGAGCGCTTCGGCATCCCGGTCGGCGAGACCCATGCCGGGCGCGGCGCCATCCGCAACGGCTCGGACCTCCTGATGGGCGGGACCGGGCATCTCGGGACGCCGGCAGCGGGCCGGATCGCGGAGGAGGCCGATCTGGTCCTCTGCATCGGTACCCGGCTCCACGACTTCGTGACGGGCTCAAACTCTGCCTTCCAGAACCCGGACGTGAAATTCGTCTGCATCAACGTCAACGGTCGCGACGCCTACAAGCTCGGCGCACTGCCGGTGACGGCCGATGCCAAGCTGGCGCTCGCGGCGCTGATCGAGGCCGGCGCCGCCGAGGGTCTCGCCCCGAATGCCGATTGGGTGGCTCACGCGAAGCAGGAGCGGGACAGCTGGGAGGAGGTCAAGCGGACGGAGGTCTTCGTCGCGCATGCGGGCGAGAAGCTCAGCCAGGGCCAGCTCGTCGGCATCATCAACGACGAGATGCAGGCCGGTGACCTCCTGCTCGCGGCTGCGGGAACCGTTCCGTCCGACCTCACCAAGCTCTTCGACGTCGCGGGCGGCAAGGAAGTCCACATCGAGTTCGGCAATTCCTGCATGGGCTACGACATCCCAGCCGCGATCGGCGTGCGCCTGACCGGCACGCCGCACGAGGTCTTCGTGCTGATGGGCGACGGCAACTACCAGCTCCACCCGATGGAGCTGGTCACGGCGATG
The DNA here is from genome assembly GCA_023392225.1 of Pseudomonadota bacterium. Taxonomy (GTDB): domain Bacteria; phylum Pseudomonadota; class Alphaproteobacteria; order Rhizobiales; family Kaistiaceae; genus Bauldia. Next base: position 2,113 of record JAEVZM010000181.1, on the reverse strand, counting down.
CAGGAGCGGGCGAAGATCATCGTCGTCCTCAACGTGAACTACGGCTACCAGTCGATCCACGGCCACCAGAAGGCGCTGGTCGGCCACTCCCTCGGCAACGAGTTCAAGGTCCGGGACCCCGAGAGCGGGCTCCTCGACAAGGGCGCCTTCATCGAGGTCGACTACGTCAAGAACGCGGAGAGTGTCGGGCTGAAGGCCTGGTTCGCCGAGGACGAGGCGGCGGTTCGCGACGCGATCCGGGCGGCGCGCGCCGAGACGGGGCCGTGCATGATCGTCGTGCCGACCGAGAAGTACCGCTCGCCCCCGGGCTCCGGCGTCTGGTGGGAGGTGGTCGGTGCCGAGGTGACCAACGATCCCCGGACCGCGCAACTGGTCGCCGAGCGCGAGGACGGACGGCGCAAGCAGAGGCTCTACTACTAGCGCAGGGAGAAACCCCGCCGCCCCTCGGCGAACGGGACCGCAACGAGGCTGCGAAGGAGGAGACAACGATGAAGACCATGACTCGCGAGAACTTTGATGCCGAGAAGGTCGCCACGGAGCTGATCGACGGCGATGGCGCCCTTCTGCTCAAGGGGGTCTTCGACAAGGATCGCATCGCCCGGATCCGGGACCTCATCGTCGCCGAGACGGACGCCGAGCGGGAGACCGGCTCGCACTTCAACCAGAGCGGCGCCGACGCCCGGCTGCAGCGCCGGGTGTGGTTCACCCGGCTGGTGGAGCTGAGCCCCGACATTGCCCTCCTTCTCGAAGACCCGATGATCTTCGAGAGCATGCAGGCCTTCCTCGGCGCCGAGTTCGTAATGGGCTCGATGTGCGCGTCACGGACGATGCCGGGCTTCGGCGGGCAGGAGCCCCACATCGATTACCCCTACTGGGATTTCCATCGCGCCCGGACTTTTCCGATGCGCACCAACGCCTCGTTTCCGCTCAACGGCCAGGCCGTGATCATCGTCGATCCCTTCACCGAGGAGAACGGCGCGACGGCCCTGGCACCGGGCTCGCAGAAGACGCTGCGCTATCCGACCAGCGAGGACAAGTTCCACGAGAACAGCATCAGGCTCACCGGAGAGCCGGGCGACGTCGCCCTGTTCTTCGGGGCCGCGTGGCACTGCGCCATGCCCAACCGGAGCGACAGGGGTCGGACCGGCATTCTGGTCGAGTTCCTGCCGAAATTCGTGACGCCGATCGAGGATCTTCTGACCGGTCTCGACCCGGACTTTGAGGCGAGCGCCTCGTCGGTCATGCGCCAGTTGCTCGGATTCAACTATCCCTGGCCCTCGACACCGCCACATCCCCCGATGCATTAGCGAGGTGCTCCGGTGGCGGCGACTTCCGTCGCCACCGGGATGCGATGACAATCATGGTGACGCGCTTGTCGGAAGAAACGGAACCGGACAACGACTTCTCGCTGACGCTCGCACGGGGCATGCGCGTGCTCGAGGTGTTCTCGCCGGAGGTCAGGTCGGTGACCACCAGCGAGGTGGCGGAGAAGGTCGAGATAAGTCGTGCCGCGGCGCGAAGGTTCCTCCTGACCTTCGTGCGGCTGGGCTACCTGACGCAGAGCAAGTCATCCTTCTCGCTCACCGACAAGATCGCAGCGATCGGGCAGGGGACGCTGGCGCGGGACGATCGCTGGCTGCGCGCCACGGCCCATGTCATCGAGCTGTCCAACCGCATGAACGAGCCGTTCTCGGTATCGGTCCTGGATGGTCTTCGGATCCGCTTTGTCGCCCGCGATCAGAAGCGACGGATCTACTCGGCCCGGCTTCTCATCGGCGATACGCTGCCGGCCTACTGCACGGCGGCCGGGAAGGTGCTTCTTGCGACGCAGAGTCCGGAGGAGATCGATCGGCTGATCGAGGTTCAGGGGCCGCTGCTCCAGCGGACGCCGAAGACGATCACCGACCGCCAGGCGCTCGCCGAGGAGCTTCATCGCGTTCGACTGCAGAGCTGGGCGACTGCCGAGGACGAGCTCGAGGAAGGGACGATCGGAATCGCCGTGCCGATCTTTGCCGCCAATGGCAAGGTGGTGGCGGCGCTGGCGGTGGGTTCCCACAAGCTGCGCAGATCGATCGCCGAGCTCAAGTCGGACTTTCTGCCGGTCCTCCTGGAC
>JAEVZM010000141.1 GCA_023392225.1 Pseudomonadota bacterium | reverse complement strand
CGCGGGGCCCCGGGCGGGGGCGGCGGGGGGGGCCGCGGCGCCCGGGCCGGAGCCTCCGGCCTAGAGGTAGGGTTCGAGGAAGGCGCGGTCGGCGTCCGACAGCCGGTCCTTCGCCGTCATCACCTGGTGCCAGTAGGGGTAGATCAGCGGCGGCTGGCTCGCCTTGTCGAGTTTTGCCCGCTCCTCGTCGGTGAGGACGAGGTCGGCGGCGCCGAGATTGTCCTTGAACTGCGCCATGGTTCGCCCGCCGACGATCACCGAGGTCACCCCGGGACGGCCGAGCAGCCAGGCGAGCGCCACCTGTGCGCCCGAGACGCCGCGCGCGTCAGCGACCTCGACCAGCACGTCGATCAGGTCGTAGAGCGCCTCCTCGTCGCGGATCGGCGGCTCCTTCCAGCCGGCGAGGTGGCGCGACACCTTGGGGTCCTTGCGGTTCCGCCGGAACTTGCCGGAGAGGAAGCCGCCGGCGATCGGGCTCCAGACCAGGATGCCGAGGCCTTCGGAGACCGAGATCGGCACCAGCTCGTATTCCGCCTCGCGGGCCTGCAGCGTGTAGTGGATCTGCTGGGCGACGAAGCGCGGATAGTGCATCCGGTCCGACACCGCCAGCGCCTTCATGATGTGCCAGCCGGAGAAGTTCGAGCAGCCCACGTAGCGGACCTTGCCTGACGAGACGAGGTGGTCGAGCGCGGCGAGGGTCTCCTCGAGCGGCGTCTGGCCGTCCCATTCGTGCAGCTGGTAGAGGTCGATCCTGTCGGTCCTGAGGCGCTTGAGGCTCGCCTCGCAGGCGGCGATCAGATGGTGGCGCGAGCTGCCGCGGTCGTTCGGGCCGGCGCCCATGGCAAAGCGCGCCTTTGTGGCGATCAGCACGTCGTTCCGCTTCTTGCCGAGTGCCTGGCCGATCACCGTCTCCGACGCGCCGGTCGAATAGACGTCGGCGGTGTCGAGCATGTTGACGCCGGCATCGAGGCAGGCGGCGATCTGGCGCTTGGCGTCGGCGAGGCCGGTGCTTCCGAAGGCGGCATCCTTGGCGGCGCCGAAAGTCAGCGTGCCCATGGTGATCGTCGAGACCTTGAGGCCCGAGCGGCCGAGCAGGCGGTATTCCATGTGGTGCGTCCCTCCGTGGAGATTGTCGCCCCGGCTTAACCCGTCAGGTCGGCCGCGTCACCCCGCGCGGGGTCAGAGGCGGCGCGTAGAGGATTGCGGCACGGATGAGGATGAAGGCGAGCAGCGCCGCCAGAGTGTGCCACAGGAAGTGGGTGCCGAAGGGGATCGCGCCGCACAGCGGGCCGTCGAGCTGGCGGGCGGCAATGGCCGCGGCGAAGACGATCGTCGCGGCGAGATAGGACGGGCCGGCCGGTGCGCGGCGAACGAGGAGGATCAGCGCGACCGCGGCGAGCACGGCGAGCGGCACCATGTAGTAGACGCCGTCCGGCAGCATTCCCCGCGGCACCAGCGTGCCGCCGGCGACGATGACCATGATGAAGGCGGCGAGGCCGCCCGCCGCGGCGAGCAGCGGCCAGGCGAACAGCCGCGTCAGTGTCAGCCATAGCACCAGGAGCATGAAGACGAGGAACGGCGCCATGTCGAGGATCACCGCCCAGATCGCGGCAGTGGTGTGGAACAGGAAGGCGCCGATGCCGCCGGCGACGATCGCTACGATCATCGCCGTGATCAGTCCCGCCGCGTCGTGGTTGGGGTGGCGGCGCTGGAGGCGGATCGCCGCCCAGGCCGCAACCAGCATCAGGACATTGGTGACGGCGTTGAGTGGCTCGGCGTCGAAGGCGTCGCTGGTCCGCTCGCAATAGGCGTCGACCGTCCGGCAAAGCCCCGGCGCCAGCTCGGCGACGAAGGCGGGACAGACGACGGCCATTTTTCGGTCGACCCTAGTGCGGGTCCGCCGCGGTCTCGGCGTTCGGGATGCCGTCGGCGCCCATGTAGACGGCGAGGATGCGGAGCGGCACGTCGCCTGTGTTCGTGCCGTTGTGGGCCCAGTTCATCGCCTCGAGCATGCTGTCGCCAGCCTTCTTCGTCTCGATGCCCTTGTCGCCGTAGTCGAGGGAGATCTCGCCCTCGAGGATGTAGGCGAAGAGCGGCACCTCGTGCAGATGCCACCCGGTGGAACCGCCGGGCGGGATGGTGACGATCGCCGCCGTCACCTTGGCTGTGCCCTCGGGATAGGCGATCGGCTGGCCGATGATCGTGGTGCTGCTCGACAGGAGTGGGGTCAGGAGGTTCTGGTACTGGGTCGGCTCCTCGGCGCGGGCGGCGAGCGGCAGTGCGACCAAGGCGGCAGCGAGCAGGCAGGTGGCACGGGTCATGGACGTTCCTCCGGTCGAGGCGCTCTCATGGCGCCTGGCGCCGCGCGCCTAGCATGTCCGGTTGAACAAAGCATTGCGCGGCGCGTCAGGATTTCGCAATACCACGCCGAGGCGCGTCCCGCGCCCATCGTCGAACAACGGTCTGAAGGGAATGCCATGAGCGCGAAGCAAGAGAAGCTCGCCGCCGTCCTCACCGCCGCTCCGGTCGTGCCGGTGCTCACCATCGAGGACGTCGCCACCGCCGTGCCGCTCGCCAAGGCCCTGGTCGCCGGCGGCCTCACCGCGCTCGAGGTGACGCTCCGGACTGCCGCTGGCCTCGAGTGCATCCGCGCCATCAAGGCCGAGGTCGAGGGCTGCAATGTCGGCGCCGGCACGGTGCTCGATGCCAAGCAGCTTGAGGATGCGGTGGCCGCAGGCGCGACCTTCATGGTCAGCCCGGGCGGCTCGCCGAAGCTGCTCGCCGCCGCCAAGGACAGCCCGGTGCCGTTCCTGCCGGGCGCCGCCACCGCCGGCGAGGCGATGACCCTCTACGAGGAAGGCTTCACCATCCTCAAGTTCTTCCCGGCCGAGGCGGCTGGCGGTCTTCCCTATCTCAAGGCGCTCGGTGCGCCGCTGCCCGGCATCCGCTTCTGCCCGACCGGCGGCGTCGGCGCCAAGAACGCCGCCGACTACCTGGCGCTCGGTAACGTGATCTGCGTCGGGGGCAGCTGGGTGGCGCCGGCCGATGCGCTGGCCCAGGGCAACTGGAGCCGCGTCACGGCGCTGTCGAAGGAGGCGGCGCAGCTCGGAAAGTGATGCACTGCGGGATGGTTGGCCCCGGGCGTGCTGCACGGCAGAATCGAATTCCCTTGCCTTCCTTGATTGTTCTGCTCATATGGTAGCCGCTCGGGCAACTTACCCGGGAGACTGGAAAACTGCGCGAGGAAAAACCGCCTCGCTGATCTCGGGCCTAGGCCCGGGGGGTCGCGATAAGACGCTTCTTCCTTTCCCCGATCGACGAGATGCCTACGGAAATGGGGGCGTGCTGCGCCCTCGCACTGATAATACAACGGGAAAAGGATCCCACATGCGCCAGACTGGCACCGTGAAGTTCTTCAATACCTCCAAAGGTTTCGGCTTCATCACCCCCGAGGGTGGCTCCAAGGACGTGTTCGTCCACGTCACCGCGCTCGAGGCTTCGGGCATCAGCCACCTCGCTGATGGCCAGCGGGTGACCTTCGAAGTCGAGCCGGACCGCATGGGCAAGGGCCCGAAGGCGGTGAGGCTTCAGCTCGCCTAACACGCGATCGGCGACCGGCGGCGGAGAGCCGCCGGATCATCGGAAGCGCTTTCCGCCGCCGGCTTCGCCCGGCGGCTTTTTGTTTGGGCCGCACGCTTCCGCGGCGCGGGTCGCCGGCGACCAAATGCGTCCGGTACCGCCCTTGCCGGAAGCCGGCCTGCTCCCTACTTCCGCCTCGACGCAACGACGAGGCGATGATGTTCGATCCCAAGCAGCTTCTCGATCAGTTCCTGGGTGGCGGTCAAGGCGGTGGTGCCGCGGCTGGCGGCCAGCAGGGCGGTGGCGGCCTGTTGAACCGGGTGGGCGACTATGCGCGCCAGAACCCGGCGCTCACCGGCGTCGCCGCGGGCGGGCTCGCGGGCCTCATCCTCGGCAAGGGCTTTGGCGGCGACATCGTCAAGTATGGTGGCATGGCCGTCCTCGGCGGTCTCGCCTACAAGGCCTATCGCGACTACCAGCAGTCGCAAGAGGGTCAGGCGCCCGTGCCAGCCGGCCAGTACGGCCCTGCCGACTTCCACCCTGCTCCGGCGGAGTCGCCCTTCGCCCCGGCCAATGCCCCGCTCCAGCTGCCCGAGACGCTGATCGTAGCGATGATCGCCGCCGCCAAGGCCGACGGCCATATCGACGCCGAGGAGCGCGGCCGCATCTACCAGCGGCTCGAGGAGGGCGGCCTGCAGCCGGAGGAGGTCGCCTTCCTCCAGCACGAGCTGACCGAGCCGGTCGACATCGACCGCATCGTCGCCGGGGCGGTCAACAAGGAAGCGGCGGTCGAGATCTACGCGGCGTCGGTGATGGCGATCCGCAAGGATACCCCGCAGGAGCAGGCCTATCTCGATACCCTCGCCGAGCGGCTCAAGCTCGAGCCGGGTCTCGTGCAGTCGATCGAGAACACGGTCGCCGCCGTCACGGTGCGGTAGCGCGTCGTCCCGACGACAGAAAGGCGCCGCCCGGGCTTCCCCGAGGGCGCCTCCCTGTCGGCCTGGCACCGCTCCCGAGCGCAGCCCGAAGGCGCAGCCGGAGATCGCCACCAGTCCGATCGTGGCCTTGAATCCCTGCGCCCCTCGCGGGACACCGGGTCCGCCACCGCTGCCGCAAGCCTCTCGGCCCGAGCAGCGCCCGCCGAACGGTTGTGCCGCCGTTCACGGGGGCATCGGCCTGTCCGCGCCCGTTGCCATCGCAACCCTGCCGTGGGCATCGCTGCCTTGAGCACGGCTGCTCTGGCGCAGTCCCGGACAGCTCCACCGGGCATCGGGTTCCGGGCCCGGCTCGCGCCGGTCCGCCCCCGGGTGGTCCGCTCTCGGCTGGCCTCGATCACCCGGATTGCCCTTCCGGATTTGGCCCGCCTTCGCAGTGGTTCGATGGTCGCGCGAGTCCGGTTCCGGCGAAAGCGCGAATTCGGGCGCCGGGGATATCCGGGGATTGCGGGAATATGGTGCGTTGCGATGCGGGGGCGACCGCGCCGCACCGGCGATCGACGGTCAGAGGAAGCTCTGCGGGTCGATGTCGATCTGGACGCGCACGCCGCCGCGCGGTGGCGGTGCGGCATCGAGCCAGGCCTGCAGCCAGGCCTGGATGTCGGCATTCCGTGGCGCGTGGACGAGCAGCCGGAAGCGGTGCCGTCCCCGCACCACGGCGAGCGGCGCTTCGGCCGGGCCGAGCACGCTGATCCGCTCCGCCGGCGGCTCGACGCGGCGGAAGGCGTTGGCGTAACCCTGCGCCGAGGCCCGATCCGGGCCGGAGACGACGATGCCGGCGAGGCGGCCGAAGGGCGGCAGGCCGGCTTCGCGCCGGGCGGCGATCTCGCTCGCGTAGAACGCCTCGCTGTCGCCCGAGACGATGGCGCGGATCACCGGGTTGTCCGGGGCGAAGGTCTGGACCAGCGCCCGGCTAGCGCCGCCGGCGCGCCCGGCGCGGCCGGTCACCTGGGAGAGGAGCTGGTAGGTGCGCTCCGCCGCGCGCATGTCGCCGAAGGCGAGGCCGAGGTCGCCGTCGACCACGCCGACCAGCGTCAGGTAGGGGAAGTTGTGGCCCTTGGCGACGAGCTGGGTGCCGATGACGATGTCGGCTTGGCCGCGTTCGATCGCCGCGAGCTCCTGGCGCAGCCGCTCGACGCCGCCGATCAGGTCGCTCGAGAGGAGGATCGTGCGCGCGTCCGGCCAGCGGGCCGCGACCTCCTCGGCCAGCCGCTCGATGCCGGGGCCGACCGCGACGAGGCTCTCCGTGTCGCCGCAGTTCGGGCAGTGGTCGGGCCGCTTCTCGGTGTGTCCGCAATGGTGGCAGAGCAGCACGCCGCGGAAGCGGTGCTCGACCAGCCAGGTCGAGCAGTTGGGGCACTGGAAGCGGTGGCCGCACGTCCGGCAGAGGGTGAGCGGGGCATAGCCGCGACGGTTGATGAAGAGGAGCGCCTGCTGTCTCTCGGCAAGCGTCTCGGTTACCGCCTGGACCAGCGGCGGCGAGAGGTAGCGGCCGCGCTCGGGGGGCGACTGGCGCATGTCGATCGCGGTGATCTCCGGCAGCCGTGCCGCGGCGTAGCGGTCGCTGAGCACGATCCGGGTGTAGCGGCCGGCATCGGCATTGACCCGCGACTCGATCGATGGCGTCGCCGAGGACAGCACCACCGGAAAGCCGGCGAGGTGTCCACGCACCACCGCCATGTCGCGGGCGTTGTAGAACACCCGCTCCTCCTGCTTGTAGGCGAGGTCGTGCTCCTCGTCGACGATGACGAGACCCAGCTCGGCGAAGGGCAGGAACAGCGCCGAGCGGGCGCCGGCCACCACCCGCACCGTGCCGTCGGCGACCCCGCGCCAGACCCGCTCGCGGATACGGGGAGAGACCTCGGAGTGCCATTCCGCCGGCCGGGTGCCGAAGCGCCTCTCGAAGCGCTCGAGGAAGCCCTGGGTGAGTGCGATCTCGGGGATCAGGATCAGCGCCTGGCGGCCCTCGCGAAGCGCCTCGGCGACCGCCTCGAAATAGACCTCGGTCTTGCCCGAACCGGTGACGCCGTCGATCAGCGCCACCGAATAGCTGTTCGCCGCGACCGCGCTCCGCAGCGTCTTGGCCCCGGCCGTCTGTTGGGCGTTCAGGGTCGGCACGGCGTAGCCGGGGTCGGGGACGCGGGCGACGGGCGGCGGCGGGGTCTCGAC
>JAEVZM010000117.1 GCA_023392225.1 Pseudomonadota bacterium | reverse complement strand
GGTCCGCGAGGCGGGCGACGAGCCGTCGTCGGTGCCGCCCCCGGTATTGCCGTCGGTGCCGGGGCCAGTCGGCTCCGTCGGCGCGGTCGGCTCCGTGGGGGCGGCGAGGTCGCCCTTCTCGCCGGTGATGGTCAGGCCGAGCAGCGGCACCACCTCCTTGGGCGTGTTCTCGACCGCATCGGTGATCGCCTGGAGGGCGACCGGGGTCGGCGGGGCGAGCGAGATGGTGATCGACGAGCCCGGGTTGGCGACGAAGTCGCGGACCACCGGGGTGAGCTGCTTGAACAGGCCGGACTGGTTGACGATCTGCATCAGCTGGGGGTCGTTCTGCACCGCGACCGACAGCAGGAACGGCATGGCGTCGGCGAACTGGTCGCGGAACAGGCCGGCGGGCGCGTTCATGTATCCGGCGAGCATGTCGAGCCCCTTGCCGACGATCGAGTCGTCGGTGAAGGTGAAGCTGGCCCGCTCGAGGAGGAGCTGAGGCGTGATCCGCTCCATCAGGGCGTCGTCCTGAAGCGCCTCGATCGGCAGGCCGGTGAGCGCGCCGCTCATCTTGAACGAGCCCATCTGTTCGATGCCGTAGTGCAGGTCGGCGAGCGAGACGCGCTTGGCCGCTTCGTCATAGTCGACGTCGAGACCGAAGTTGGAGACGATGCGCTCGTAGCCGAGGGTGCGCAGCATCTCGCGGGCGGAGCGGTCGGTGATCGCTGCGACCGGAATCGACAGCCCCTTGAGCGCGGCCGTCACCCGGGTCGGGATCAGGCCGACATAGTTGGTGAAGTCGCTGCGGAAGCGCTCGACCGAGAGGCGCGGAATGTCCGGCGTCTGGAGCTCGATGCCAGCGATCTCGAGGAATCCGAGCCGCGGCGCCAGATGGGTGACGTCCTTGGGCGGTGATGCCGTGCCGGCCTCGATCATCTCGGTCAGCGCCTCGTAGCCGCCGAAGGTGATGCCGCCGAAGGCGAAGCGGGCCATCTCGATGGCGCCCTGGCCCTGGACCACGCCCTCGAGGCCCTCGAAGCCCATCTCGCCGAGACCGTCGATCGAGAAGTCGTTCATGTGGAAGTCACGAAGCGCGAGATGGTCGATGCCCATTGCCTCGACGGATGTGTCGAGGATGGCGAAGCGTCCGATCGAGAAGGACGAGAACATCGCCGGGAGGGCGCGCATGGCGAGCCGCTCGGCCAGCGCATCCGGCATGTTGGGCCGGGCGATGACCTCGTCGAAGAAGCCGACGAAGCTCTCCGGCGGCTGCCGCAGCCGGAAGTCCTCGAGCACGATGTCGCCGATGTTGATGCGAGCCCCGGGGACTTCCATCAGCACGTCGTGATAGGCGGCGTAGCCGAGGGCGTCGCGCCACTCCATGTCGCCCACGCCGGCGGTATAGGCGGCGGGATCGTAGACATGCACGAAGGTGCCGAGATCGGTGTCGCGGCTCTCGATGCCGCCGATCGCCATCTTGACCAGGCCGTCCGGCGTCGGCGACTCCATCTTCACCGCGCCGGTATCGAAACGGCCGACCTGGCCATTCGCCATGTCGGCGATGTGGAAGTCGTTATAGACCACGGTGCTGGTGACGCCGGTGTGGGTCTGGTCGAGCTCGACCGTGCCGATACGGCCCTCGCGGAGCCCGACGTCGAGCAACTGGGCGTAGCTCTCCATGATCGACGAGAACGGCTTCTTCGCGTCGTAGGAGAAGGTGAGGCCGTAGGGCGCCGAGAGGTCGTCGAAGGCGATGTCGGACAGCCGGATGGTCATGAACCCGGCCTGAAGTGTCCCGCCATCGGCGGTGATCGAACGCACCTTGTAGCCGTCCGGACCCTCGGTATAGCCGCCGACGACGAGCGTCTTCAGCGAGAAAGCGGCCGGGGCCTGCTCGGGGCCTCCCGGTTGCTCGGCCGTAATGGTCAGGCCCGAGACGCGGGCGGTATCGGTGGCCGGGTCGTAGAGCAGGCCGTCGAAACTCGCGACCCACTCCGGAGTCGCGTCGAGGGCGGCGATCCATCCGCGGACCGCGGCCTCGACCGCCGCCTCGGCGGAGGCGGCCTGCGGCACGAGGAACGAAGTGGTGGCGGCGGCGGCCAGCCAGAAGCGTATTCGCATTTCAGTCACTCCACGGACGGGTTTGCCGCGAGCGACCCGGCTGCGATGCCTCTGGCTAGCCGAGCCGCTGCCGCCGGCTCGGTTTAGTTGTTGGCGGTCACGTCGAGGGCGAGCGTGTCCGGCAGGCTCTGGGGGGCGGTCATCGCGCTACCCATGATCTGCTGGAACGGGACCGGCGCGGCCGGGCTCGCGGTGATGGTGATCGACTTGGGGTCCGACAGGAACGTCTGGGCGGCCTTGGCGACCTTCTCCTGGAAGGACGGGTTGTTGAGCGCGTTGAGCATGAAGGGCAGGGCGCCGTTGAGCTGGGCGACGATGTCCTCGCGGCTGGCGCCCATCATCTTGGCCTGCATGTCGAGGGCCCGCTCCACCACGCCGGCATTGTCGAAGCGGATGGTCAGGTTCTCGAGCTTGCCGTTGGCGAGGGCATCGGGGCTCTGGTCGGTGGCGAGGTCGCTGGCCTTGACGTCCGAGATGGTGCCGGCGAGCGAGAACTTGCCGACCTCGGGCGCGTCGATGGCGAAGGTGCGCAGCGTCAGGCGGTCCTTCGCGGTCTCGTAGCCGCCCTCGACCTGAACGTTGATGACGAAGCTGTCGTAGCCCAGGCCCTCGGCGAGCTGCTTGAAGTCGCTGTCGGCATTGGCGACGAGCTCGGGCGAAATGTTGATCGAGGCGACGTTAAGGGCGAAGTCGCGCGGCAGGCCGCCTTCGTCGAGGTCGACGGCGACGCCGATATTGGCGATCTCGAGCGGCACCGGCAGGTCGCCGCCGCTCACCTTCATGTTGGCGATGTTCATCGTGCTGAACGGGCGGACCTTGGCCTTCGACTTGATCTCCGCCGCCGAGGGGACGAGCGTGTCGGTGGCCGAGGCGGAGCCCCAGGTGATGGTGTTGTCTTCGCTGATCATCTTCGCATTGTCGAAGCTGATCGCGTTGGCCGTGAAGCCGCCGGGATCGCGCGGCTGGGCATTGGTGATGAACACGGTCGGGATGGTGATCGCCGAGCCGTCGTCGCCGCTGACCTGGAGATTGGTGATGCTGACGTCGTCGCCGGCGGCGCTGGCGTTGTCATAGGTGACCTTCGACTCGCCCGAGGCGGTCATGGCCGCGACCAGCGCTTCGGCAATCTGGTTGGCATCGGCCGCGAAGGCCGGCGCAGCGCCATAGACCAGAATGACGGCGGCTCCGCCCATGGCGAAGCGACGGAAATTGGGGGACATGGAGTTCTCCTCAGGGGTTTGTTGGCGTCGGATGTGGGTGCCGTAGCCGGTCGGGGCGCATATTCGCCGGACTTGACGACAAGGGCAAGGCTGCAACACGGTCGAACTTTGGCGAGTTTCCGCCAAAACTGGTCCCCGAGTGACCTCCGTCACAAGGCTCAGTCGGGTGTCCCGAGCGCGGCCCCGCCCGGCCAGGAGCTGTCGGCCACGGGATGCTCGGTGCCACCCGGGTCGATGGTCAGCATCAGCTCGCAGCGGCTGAACTCGGCACCGGCCTCGCAGATGCCGCGGGCGGCGGCCGCCGCGGCCTCGGGCCCCGGCATGCCGCAGAGCACGTGGGTGGTGTGGAACTCCGGCAGCCAGGCCACCATCAACGCCGACCAGCCGGCGGGAAAGCACCAGCGCGTCGCCACGCAGTCCTGCCCGCCGCTCTCCGCCAGACACCGCTGGCGGGCGCAATCGAGCGTCGCCCCGACGGTCTCGCCATGGCACCACCAAGTGCCTTCCTCGGCCTGGGCGAAGCCGACGCCGAGGAGGGGGGCATCACCGGCCAGTGCCGACGGCCCCGCGGCGAGGAGCAGGGCGAGCCCGGCCAGCGTGGCGCGCAAGGCGCCCGTCAGTAGTTCGCCGGCGGATCGCTCGCCGGAAACGATTCGTCCTCCGACTGGTCGACCTCGTCCCAGGTCTTGGGCGGATCCCGCATCGATTCTGGTCCAGCGGGGCGAACCGGGGTCGGAACGCCGCTGCCGACGTCCTTGTCCGGCGTCTCCGCGGGCTGGTTTTCGGTCTTGTCCTTGCGTTCCTGGGTCATGTTTCACGCCTCCGGTCGTGAGAATAATGCAGCGTTTCCCCGCAGTGTTCCAAGGCTTTCGCGGGTTTTCGCCGCCACGGTGACGCCCGGCGCGAGCGGCCGGGCAGTTTTTTCGAGCCAAGCGCTGGAATAATTGGCGCCAAGGGACTATTTTGCCGCCCAAAGCATCGCCCTGGCAGCTTCCACATTGGTTGGTCGTCGAGGTTTCTTCGACGAGCCGGTGGCGCACCGATCACCCGATTCTCGCCGCGGGTCGTTTCCGCGGGAAAAGGAGCCACTGAGTGCAGATTTTCGTTCGCGACAACAACGTCGACCAGGCCATGAAGGTCCTCAAGAAGAAGATGCAGCGCGAGGGCATCTTCCGCGAGATCAAGCGCAAGCGCTATTACGAGAAGCCGTCCGAGGAGCGCGCCCGCCAGAAGGGCGAGGCCGTCCGCCGCGCCCGGAAGCTGGCCCGCAAGCAGGCGCAGCGCGAAGGCCTTCTGCCGGCACCGAAGAAGCGCATCGTCGCCCGCCGCACCGGCGGTTTCTGATCGATCGCGTGCGGCCCCGCTCCGGCGGGGCCTGAGACGTCGTTCACAGCTCGCATCGCCCATCCTTCCTAGACTCGCCTGCGAGTCGGGAGGCAGGTGGGCATGGAAGAAGTGCAAGCTGCTCTGGCAGGGTGCTACGACGCCTTCGGACGCTATCGGTTCGAGGGCGGATGCCTCGAGGCGGCCGACGGGATCGGCCCCCTGGAGAAGCGGCTGCTGCGCGTAACCCCGCCGGCCGAGATTCCCCTCCCTCTTCTCATGGCCTATGTCGCCTCGTTGCCGCCGTCGCTCTCGGGACGGGTGGCGGACGACGTGCGCGCCGTGCTGCCGCGCCTGTTCGCGCTCGCCGCGGACGGGGCCGTATCCCTCGCGATCCCCCGGGACATCGCGGAGCGGGCCGACTTCCGCGCCGAATGGCCCGAGGCGGAGGTGGCCGCCATCGCGCGGTGCCTGGCGGCGCTGGCCGACGGCGTGACGGAACCTCTCGGCGTCGGCGCCGGTTAGTCCCGATCCTCCCCCACCAGCATTGGACGAACCGCCATGCGCGCCTCTCTCGCCGCTCTTGCCATCGTTACCGCACTCGCAACCCCCGCCGCGGCCTCCTCGGACGAAGCCTGGGCGGCGTTCCAGGACGAGGTGTCGGCGGCCTGCCTCGAAGCAGCCGCGCCCCAGTTCGCGTCCGCGACGGCGCGGGTCGACCCCTATGGATCGGAGAGCTACGGCCTCGCGCTGGTGAGCGGGAAGGCCAAGGGCGCCGACGCCGAGATCGCCGTCATCTGCGTCTATGACAAGCAGGCCAAGACCGTCGAGGTCGGCGGCGAGCTGCCGCCGGAGTAGGCCTCCGCATCTTCCCGTCCGCCATCGCGCGTCGCCCCCCAGGACCCGGCGCAGCCGCCATCGTTGCCGCGCGCCGGAAGCGCCGGGTGGTGCGGTCGTCTCGTTGCGCGGAGCCCCCGCGCCGAGGTTGGCGGGCGCCCGGCGGACGCCACGAAAGTTCGATGGGCGCACGACGGGCACCCGCCACGGCGACTTGTCGCCACCCGGTCCGCTCTCCGGAACGCCCCGCCTCGCCGCGAGTCTGGGTGCGGCAGGCCGGACGCCCTTAAGGTGCGCGCTCCGCACAGCCGGTCGTAATGCCGGCGGGCCTTCCGGGCGGCACCCCGGGACGGCGGCCGGACCCGCCGGGCCTTTCGACCCTTCGGGATTCCGCCGGCGCGGGCGCCGGTCCCCGCCCGCGACGCGAGGCGCCGGTACCAGGCGCCGCCCTCGGCAGGGAAGGGACGGGCGAAGTGTACGCCCGGATTCGGCGACGGGGATAAGGCTGGCGGGACGCTGCGGGATTGCGTGGGAAAGGCGGGGAGAGATGGCGGGCGCTGACCGGGCGAACCCGCATGCCGCGGCATCGTGATTCCACGCGCTGCCACGGCAACGGGCGGAGCGCGCTTCGCCCGTTCCGCCTTCCGCTGACTGCCGCCGGAGTGGCGTCCGGGACCTATCGCCGGCGGCGGAGGGTGGCCGCCTTCCGGTACATCTCGACGATGCGGTGATCGACGGCCTCGGACGAGAAGCGCTGCCGGAGCGACACGTCGTTGCTGCGGGCGGCCCGGTCGACGAAGGCGTCGTCCGTGGCCGCGCGGCGGATCGCCTCGGCGATCGACTCCGCGTCGTCATGGCGGACCATCAGCGCGCCGTCGGCCTCGATCCATTCCGGCAGGGCGCTGGTGTCGCTCTGCACCGGGACGCTGCCCATCAGCATCGCCTCGATGGCGGAGGTGGCGATGCCATCCGTCTCGCTGTTGCCGATCGAGAAGCGCGCCTGCCCGTGGAGCCGCATGAGGTCGTCATAGGGCAGGTGCGGATGGATCCGGAGCGGGATGCCATGCTCCGCCTGCAGCGCGAGGGCGGCGTCCTGGACCCGCTGCTCGGGCGCCGCATAGAGGTTGAGCTCGTAGCCGCCAAGCGCCGGGGCGGCCTTGGCGAGCGCCTCGATCGCGGTCAGCGCCCGGCCGACCATCAGCCCCGAATCCTGGCCCTGGTAGCCCTTCAGCATGATCAGCCTTCGGCGGGACGGCGGCTCGCCGCTCCGGAGGCTCGCATAGCGATCGATGTCGAAGCCGCCGCCGATCGGCGCGATGGCGAGCGTCTTGCCGGTGAAGCCGAACCGGCGGGCGAGCGCGTCGTCGCGCCGGGTCTCGGCGAAGTATCCATCGGCTTCGGCGAGGGTCCAGCGGATCGCCGGTCCGTAGTCGTCCCGGAGCCGCGGGTGCTGGCCGAAGTGGTGGATGTCGCAACCCCAGTTGCTGACGATCCAGACCGGCGACACCGCGCTGCGGTCCCGGGCCACCATCGTCATGAAGCTCGCCTGGTGGAGGGCGAAGGAGTGGAGGACGTCGGGGCGAAGCATGTCGAGGAGACCCGCGACCCAATGCGCCGCCCCATCGGCGCGGCTTTGATGGAAGCGGAAGGCGGCGGGATCGCCAAGCCGGAGGAGATGGGCCTCCCGGTCCGGGGGGAGCCGCCGGGGCGCCCTCCGGAAGAGCCGGTCGCGAAGGCGCGGCGGGGGCTCCAGCGGGCGCTCCTCCCGCGGCCGGGCGTAATGCTCCTCGGTGGGCTTGTGGTGGGTGACGCCCGCGATCGGCGGCACCGTGTCGACGGGTGGGTTCACCTCAGCCAGATGGACGTCGAAGCCGGCCCGGCCGAGGAGCTGCAGATGGCGGTCGGCATGATTGCTGCGGTAGGCGGCAACGCAGAGGATACGCATGGAAAGGCCCTGGGCGTCCGTTTCTGGCTTGCGGGAGGAGGGGATCGGAGGAGGGGCAGGTGA
>JAEVZM010000096.1 GCA_023392225.1 Pseudomonadota bacterium | reverse complement strand
GCAGGCCGGGGGGCGGCCGGCAACGGCCGCTCGCCCTCAGCCGCCCGCGCTCAGCCGCTGCGCCGCCAGCCTCGGGAATGACGACATGATCTTTGCCAGCGACAACTGGTCCGGGGCCTCGGACAAGGTGATGGCGGCGCTCGCCGAGGCGGCCCGGCTCGGCGGCCGGGCCTATGGCGGCGACGACCTCACCCGATCCCTCACCGACCGGTTCAGCGCCCTGTTCGAGCGCGAGGTGGCGGTCTTCGTCGTCGGCACCGGCACCGCCGCGAACATGCTGTCGCTCGCCAGCAACGCCCGGCCCGGCGGCCTCGCGCTCTGCCACCGCACCGCCCATATCAATTCCGACGAAGCGGCGGCAGCCGAATCGGTCGCGCGGCTGAAGCTGATCGCGATCGACGGCGCCGACGGCCGCTACGATGCCGATGCGCTCGCCGCGACCCTCGCCCGCTATCCGGCGGGGGCGGTCCATACCGGCCAGCCGGTGCTGGCCAGCGTCTCCGAGGTCAGCGAGCTCGGCACCGCCTATTCCGTCGCCGAGATCGCCGCGATCGCGGCGGTGGCGAAGAGCCGTGGCCTCGCCATGCACATGGACGGCGCCCGCTTCGCCGGGGCCGTGGCGAGCCTCGGGGTTTCCCCGGCCGACCTCACCTGGCGGGCCGGCATCGACGTGCTCTCCTTCGGCGGCAGCAAGAACGGCTGCGTCGCCGCCGAGGCGGTGGTGTTCTTCGATCCGGCCGGGGCCGGGGCGCGCGACTTCGCCTATGCCCGCCAGCGCGTCGGCCATGGCTTCTCGAAGGCCTGGTTCATCGCCGCCCAGTTCCACGCCTATCTCGACGACGGGCACTGGCTCGACCTCGCCCGCCATGCCAACGCCATGGGCGCCCGGCTCGCGGCGGCGATCCGGCAGAGTGCCGTCGCCCGGCTGGCGGTCGAACCCGACGCCAACGAGCTCTTCGCCATCCTGCCGAAGGATGTCGAGGCGAGGCTGAGGGCCGCGGGGGCCATGTTCCATCCCTGGCCCGCGGAAAGCCTGCCGGCGGCGGTGCGGCCGGGTGCGGACGAGGTGCTCGTCCGGCTGGTGACCTCGTTCCAGACCACGACGGAACAGGTCGATGCCTTCGCCGCCTATCTCGGCGCGGCCGCGGCCTCCGGGCCGCAGTAGATTCCCTGCAAGGCCTCGATGATGCGGAGCACGTCCAGCCGGGCGATCCGATAATAGACGCTGGTGCCTTCGCGGCGGGCCTCGACCAGCCCGTCGGCGCGCAGCCGCATGAGCTGTTGCGACATCGGCACCTGCTCGACGCCGAGCTCTTCGCGGAGCTGCGCGACCGATTTCTCCTCGCCGCCGAGCGCGCACAGCACCAGGAGCCGCTGCGGGTGCGAGAGGCTTCGCATCAGGTCCGCGGCATCCCCGGCCGCCGGGATCATGTCTTTTACATTCATATTCTTGAAATTAAGATATTTGAATGTTATCTGCAAGCGGTCCGGGCGGACGTCTGCGGGATTTCTTGACCTCGCACAAGGTGCGGTTGCTCCGGGCCGGATAGGGAAGGGGCAGATTTACCCCTCGACAACGCGAGAAAGACCGGGAGGTTCACATGTCGCGCATCGTCGTTCTCGGCGCCGGACTTGGCGGCGTCATCATGGCCTACGAGATGAAGGACAAGCTCGGCTCCGACGACACCCTGACGGTCGTCAACTACGGGTCGACCTATACCTTCGTGCCCTCCAATCCGTGGGTCGCCGTCGGCTGGCGCGAGCGGGACGACATCTCGGTCGACCTGACCGGCATCTTCAACAAGCGCGGCATCGCGCTCCGTCCGGAAGGCGCCAAGCGCGTCCACCCGGAGGAGAACCGCATCGAGCTCAATGACGGCTCCTCGCTCGACTACGACTACCTGATCATCGCCACCGGGCCGGCGCTCGCCTTCGACGAGATCGAGGGCCTCGGCCCCAAGGCCAATACCCAGTCGGTGTGCCAGGTCGACCATGCCGAGCAGGCGCGGATCGCCTTCGACGCGCTGGTCAAGAAGCCGGGCCCGATCGTGGTGGGCGCGGTGCAGGGGGCGTCCTGCTTCGGGCCGGCCTACGAGTTCGCCTTCATCCTCGACACCGCGCTCCGCCGCGCCCGCGTCCGCGACCAGGTGCCGATGACCTTCGTCACGCCCGAGCCGTATATCGGCCATCTCGGCCTCGACGGCGTCGGCGACACCAAGAGCCTGATGGAGAGCGCCATGCGGGAGCGCCACATCAAGTGGATCACCAATGCCAAGGTCGAGAAGGTCGAGGCCGGCAAGATGCTGGTCGAGGAGCTCGACGAGGGCGGCCAGTCCAAGGCCCATCATGAGCTTCCCTTCGCCTATTCGATGATGCTGCCGGCATTCCGCGGCGTCCCGGCCATCCATGGCCTCGAGGGGCTGGTCAATCCCCGCGGCTTCGTGCTCATCGACAAGCACCAGCGCAATCCGAAGTACCCCAACGTGTTCGGCATCGGCGTCGCCGTGGCGATCCCGCCGGTCGGCAAGACAGCGGTTCCGGTGGGCGTGCCGAAGACCGGCTTCATGATCGAATCGATGGTCACGGCGACCGCCACCAACATCGCCGCGATCATGCGCGGCGAGGAGCCGCGGGCCGTCGCCACCTGGAACGCGGTCTGCCTCGCCGATTTCGGCGACGAGGGCATCGCCTTCATCGCCCAGCCGCAGCTGCCGCCGCGCAACGTCAACTGGTCGTCGTCCGGCAAGTGGGTCCACGCCGCCAAGATCGGCTTCGAGAAGTACTTCCTCAGGAAGGTCCGGACCGGCAAGGCCGATACGTTCTACGAGAATCTCGCCCTCGACATGCTCGGCATCCGCAAGCTCAAGGAGCTGCGGATGGAATCCGACCAGTAACCTCTGTCCATCGAGCCAAGGAGCCTTCCGATGAACATCGATCGCGGTGTCCTCGCCTTTGCCGGCGTGATGGTGCTCGTCTCCATCGCACTCGCCCATTTCGTGTCGCCATGGTGGCTGCTGTTCAGCGCCTTCATCGGGCTGAACCTCATCCAGTCGTCGGTCACCGGCCTCTGTCCGGCGGCGATCGTGCTGCGCAAGGCCGGCGTCAAGCCCGGCTCGGCCTTCCGCTGAGCGCCCAACCCCGGAAGGTCAGGGACATGTTACAGATCCGCGTCGCAGCACCCGTGCTTGCAGTCCTCCTCCTCGCCCCTGCCGCCCGGGCGGCGGAGTTCGAGGTCGCGCCCGTCGTCATCGAGGAGACCAAGGCGGTCTTCGGCAGGGTCGAGAGCAGCGACTCGGTTCTCGCCCGGGCGCGGATCGGCGGCACCATCCGCGACATCCGGGTCGACGAAGGCAGCGAGGTCAAGGAAGGCGACATCGTCGCCGTGATCGTCGACGACAAGCTGGCGATCCAGCAGCGGGCGGCGGAGGCGCGGGTCCAGGCCCTCACCTCCCAGCTGGTCAACGCCCAGACCGAGCTCACCCGCGCCGAAGAGCTGATCAAGACCGGGGCCACCACGCAGTCGCGGGTCGACCAGGCCCGCACCCAGGTCGAGGTCTATACCAACCAGCTCGCCGCTGCCGAGGCGGACCGCGCCGTGATCGAGGCGCAGGCCGCCGAGGGCGACGTGGTGGCGCCCGCCAGCGGTCGCGTGCTGCGCGTCCCGGTGACCGAAGGCTCTGTGGTGCTGGCCGGCGAGGAGATCGCGCTGGTCGCCGGCGGCGGCTATTTCCTCCGCCTGTCGCTGCCGGAGCGGCATGCCGCCGAGATCGTCGAAGGCTCGACGGTGCGCGTCGGCGATCGCCCCGGCACCGGCCCGGCCCGCACCGGCCGGCTCGCCAAGATCTATCCCCAGATCGAGAACGGCCTGGTCCTCGCCGATGTCGAGGTCGAGGACCTCGGCAACTACTTCGTCGGCGAGCGCACGCTGGTCTGGATTCCCGTCGGCAAGCGCACCGTGCTGTCGGTGCCGCCCGAAGCGCTCGTGTCGCGCCATGGGGTCGACTATGTCCGCCTCGCCGGCGATCCCGAGACCGACGTCGCCGTGATCCCCGGCACCCTGGTCGACGCCGGGGGCGAGCCGCGGGTCGAGATTCTCACCGGTCTCAGGGCCGGCGATCGTGTGGTGCTGCCATGAAGCTGGGACTTGCCGGACATCTCACTGCGGCGTTCATCAACTCGCCGCTGACGCCGCTCCTCCTGCTCGCCTCGCTGGCGCTGGGCCTGGTCGCCCTGTCCACCCTGCCGCGCGAGGAGGAGCCGCAGATCTCGGTGCCGATGGTCGACATCCACGTCAATGCCGACGGCCTGCGGGCGGAGGATGCGGTGAAGCTCGTCGCCGAGCCGCTCGAGACGCTGGTCAAGAGCATCGACGGGGTCGAGCACGTCTATTCGCAGATCTCGGACGACCGGGTGCTGGTCACCGCCCGCTTCCTGGTCGGCACCAGCTCGGATGCGGCGATCCTGCGCGTCCACGACAAGGTCCGCGCCAACATGGACCGGATCCCGACCGGGATACCGGAGCCGCTGATCGTCGGTCGCGGCATCGACGCCGTGGCGATCGTCGTCGTCTCGCTCGCCCCCGATCCCGCGGCGGCGGACCGCTGGGACGCCAATGGCCTCACCCGGCTCGCCCGCGAGCTGCAGGTCGAGGTGGCCAAGCTCCCCGACATCGGCCTCACCTACATCGTCGGCGACCAGCCCGAGGCGATCCGCATCGAGCCCGATCCCGAGCGTCTGTCGCTTTACGGCATCACGCTCCAGCAGCTGACCGCCAAGATCAAGGGTGCCAACCACTCGTTCCTGGCCGGCACGGTCCGCGACGACGGGCGCCAGATCGACCTCGTCGCCGGCGAGACCCTGCAAGGCGCGCCCGAGATCGGCAACCTCCTGCTCACCGCCCGCGACGGCCGTCCGGTCTATGTCCGCGACGTCGCCACCGTCTCGCTGGTCACCGACACCGAGGAGACCCGCGCCGCCGAGATCAGGAGGGATGGCGACACGTGGCAGACCGTGCCCTCGGTGTCGCTGGCCATCGCCAAGCGGCCGGGCACCAATGCGGTGGTCATCGCCGAGGAGATCGTCCACCGGCTCGAGGCGATCCGCGGCGGCATCGTCCCCGAGGACGTCTCCATGACCGTCACCCGCAACTACGGCGAGACGGCCAACGAGAAGGCGAACGAGCTCCTCTTCCACCTCGCCCTCGCCACCGTCTCGATCATCGTCCTGGTGGCGGTCGCCATCGGCTGGCGCGAGGCGATCGTGGTCGCCATCGTCATCCCGACGACGATCCTCCTCACCCTCTTCGCCGCCAACGTGATGGGCTACACGCTCAACCGCGTCAGCCTGTTCGCGCTGATCTTCTCGATCGGCATCCTGGTCGACGACGCCATCGTCGTCATCGAGAACATCGCCCGTCACTGGGCGATGAACGACGGCCGGCCGCGCGCCCGGGCCGCCATCGAGGCGGTCGCCGAGGTCGGCAACCCGACCATCGTCGCCACCCTCACCGTGGTCGCCGCGCTCCTCCCGATGCTGTTCGTCTCGGGGCTGATGGGGCCCTACATGAGCCCGATCCCGGCGATCGCCAGCGCGGCGATGCTGTTCTCGTTCTTCGTCGCCGTCATCCTCACGCCGTGGCTGATGCTGCGCCTCGGCAAGGCCGGTGGCGGCCATGGCCACGACGGCGCCCATGGCGGCGTGCTCGGCCGCATCTACGTCGCGGTGGCCAGCCCGATCCTCGCCAGCCGGGCGCGGGCCTGGACCTTCATCGCCATCGTCGGCGTGCTCACCATCGGCTCGCTCGGCCTGTTCTATACCCAGGCCGTCACGGTCAAGCTGCTGCCGTTCGACAACAAGACCGACCTCCAGGTGGTGGTCGACCTGCCGGAGGGCTCCTCGGTCGAGGAGACCGAGCGCGTGCTCCAGGCGGCGGTGGCACGGCTCGAGACCGTGCCCGAGGTGACCTCGTTCCAGACCTTCGCCGGCACCTCGGCGCCGTTCAACTTCAACGGCCTCGTCCGCCACTACTACCTCCGGACGCTGCCCTACCAGGGCGACGTCCAGGTCAACCTGTCGCCGAAGGAGGACCGCGACCGGACCAGCCACGACATCGCCCTCGAGCTGCGCGAGCGGCTGGTCGGCCTCGACACGCCGGAGGGCACCTCGGTCAAGGTGGTCGAGCCGCCACCCGGGCCGCCGGTGATGGCAACGCTGCTCGCCGAGATCTATGGCCCCGATGCCGAGACGCGCCGGGCGGTCGCCGCCAAGGTCCGCGAGGCCTTTGCCTCCGTGCCCTTCGTCGTCGACATCGACGATTCCTACGGCACCCGGCCCGAGCGCCAGCGGATCGTCATCGACCAGGACAATCTCGAGTATCACGGGGTCGAGCAGTCCGACGTCTACGACACCATCGCCTCGTTCTACGGCGACACCAATGTCGGCTACTCGCACCGCGGCGGCGAGCGGCAGCCGATCCCGATCACCATCGGCCTCTCGAAGAGCGACAAGGTGCTCGACGAGCGGACGCTCGCGACGCCGGTCCCGGCCAATGCCATCCCGGGCTCGAGCGCGGTGGTCGAGCTCGGCGACGTGGTCCATGTCGACAAGACCGAGGGCTCCTATCCGCTGTTCCGCCACAACGGGCGGCCGGCGGAGATGGTGACGGCCGAGCTCGCCGGCAGCTTCGAGGCACCGGTCTACGGCATGATCGCGGTGGCGCGCGCCATCGAGGCCGCCGACTGGGGGGACCTCCCCAAGCCGGTCATCGCCCTCCACGGCCAGCCCGACGACGAGAGCGTGTCGACGCTGCTCTGGGACGGCGAGTGGGAGGTGACATGGGTGACCTTCCGCGACATGGGCGGGGCGTTCATGATCGCCATCGTCGGCATCTACATCCTGGTCGTCGCCCAGTTCGGCTCGTTCAAGGTGCCGCTGGTCATCCTGACGCCGATCCCGCTGACGCTGATCGGCATCATGATCGGCCACTGGCTGTTCGGCGCGCCGTTCACCGCCACCTCGATGATCGGCTTCATAGCGCTCGCCGGCATCATCGTGCGGAACTCGATCCTCCTTGTCGATTTCATCCGCCACGCCCGGACGCCGGGTCGGCCGCTCCGCGATGTGCTCCTGGAAGCCGGCGCGGTGCGCTTCAAGCCGATCCTCCTCACCGCGCTCGCGGCGATGATCGGTGCGGCGGTGATCCTCGCCGATCCGATCTTCCAGGGGCTGGCGATCTCGCTGCTGTTCGGCCTCGCCTCGTCGACGCTGCTGACCGTCCTGGTCATCCCGGCGATCTACATCGCGCTCCGCGGCGGCAGCCGGGAGCGAAAGACGCCGGCCCCGACCGGTCCCGCCGCCGCGGCGCCGACCACGCCGGCCCACGCCTGAGGGGGAATGGCGGCCGGGCGTGTAAAGCTGCCGGGCGGGGCGGATTTCCGCCCCCCATCGCCCGCATGCCAGCTACCCGGCCGGCTCGGCAGAAATCACGATTTCGCCCACATTGCGCCTAGGACCGGCCACGTTGGACTCCGATGATCCAATCGTTGTCTACAGACGGTTCGGTTCGGCGAAGGCTTCGGTAATTCTCAGCCCCCCAGCCCCCCGGGGTCGACGCTGGACCGGACCACCTGCCTCTTTGGCGGATCTGGGCAACGCTTTGGCCGGCGCACCGCGCCGGCCATTTCTTTTTCCACGGCCCATTTCCCGGTTCACAGCCTTGAATCCCAGCGCACGACCGGCGATATCACGGCCGGTTTCGCTGGACTGTCAGGGCATTTGAAGATGACGGAAAACAACGAGCAATCGCGCGAGACGCGCAGCTTCGAGGCCGAGGTCTCCAAGCTCCTGTCGCTCATGGTGCATTCGGTCTACTCGAACCGCGACGTCTTCCTGCGCGAGCTGATATCGAACGCTGCCGATGCCTGCGAGAAGCTGCGGGTGACGGCCCTCGACAAACCCGAGCTGCGCGCCGAGGACCCCGAGTTCCGGATCACCCTCGTTCCCGACAAGATCGACGGCACGCTGACCATCGCCGACAACGGCATCGGCATGGACCGGGACGAGCTGGTCGCCAATCTCGGCACCATCGCCCGCTCGGGCACGCGCGCCTTCCTCGACGGCCTCGCCGGCGGCGCCGAGGGCTCGGCCCTGATCGGCCAGTTCGGCGTCGGCTTCTATTCGGCCTTCATCGTCGCCAAGTCGGTGGAAGTGACGTCGCGGAAGGCCGGCTCGGATGCGGCCTGGAAGTGGACCTCGGACGGACAGGGCACCTTCACCGTCGCGCCGGTGGCGCTCGAGAATGCGCCGCTGCGGGGTACCCGCGTCCTCCTCCGCCTCGCCGACGACGCCAAGCAGTACGCGACCGAGGACACGATCGAGCGCGTCGTCGCCGAATACTCGGCCCATGTGCCGGTGCCGATCCTCCTCCAGCTCGGCGACGGCGCGGCGGACAAGACCCTCGCCGACGGCAGCGCGCTGTGGCGGAAGTCGAAGTCGAGCGTGACCGAGGCCGAGTACAACGAGTTCTACGGCCATGTCAGCCGCCAGTTCGACGAGCCGGCGCTGACCATCCACTACCGCGCCGAGGGCCGGCACGAATATTCGGTGCTGCTGTTCGTGCCCTCGATGAAGCCGCTCGACCTGTTCGATCCCGACCGTCGCGGCCGGGTCAAGCTCTACGTCAAGCGGGTGTTCATCACCGACGAGGCGCGGATCCTGCCGGCCTGGCTGCGGTTCGTCCGCGGCGTGATCGATTCCGAGGACCTGCCGCTCAATCTCTCGCGCGAGATGCTGCAGAAGAATCCGGTGCTCGAGGCGATCGGCAAGGGTGTCACCACCCGCATCCTCACCGACCTCGACAAGCTCGCCAATGACGACGCCGAGCGCTTCGCGAAGGTCTGGGAGGCGTTCGGCCCGGTGCTCAAGGAAGGCATCTACGAGGATGCCGAGCGCCGCGACGCGCTCTACAAGATCGCCCGGTTCAGGACCACCACCGGCGGCGAGGCGTGGCGGAGCCTCGCCGACTACATCGCCGCGCTTCGGCCGAACCAGACCGCGATCTACTATGCGCTCGGCGACGATGCCGCGGCGATCCGCCGGAGCCCCCAGCTCGAGGGCTATGCGAAGCGCGGCGTCGAGGTGCTGGTGCTCTCCGACCCGGTCGACGCGTTCTGGGTGCGGAGCGCCCTCGGCTATGACGGCAAGCCGTTCCAGTCGGTGACGCAAGGGGCGGCCGACCTCGACAAGATCCCGCTCGCCGAAGGCAGCGAGGAGGCCGAGGCGGCACCGGAAAGTGCAGTGGCGACGCTCGCCGCCCGCTTCAAGCAGACGCTGGGGGACAAGGTCGACACCGTCCGCACCTCGGCCCGGCTCACCACCAGCGCGGTGTGCCTGGTGGCGCCGGACCTCGGCATGGACCGCCAGCTGGAGAAGTTCCTCTCGGCCAACGACCAGCTCAAGGCGCGGAGCGCGCCGGTGCTCGAGCTCAACCCGACCCATCCGCTGATCAAGGCGCTGGCGGAGAAGGCGGCGGCCGGCGGCGGCGAGGCGATCGAGGATGCCGCGGTGCTGCTCTATGGCGAGGCGCGGATCCTCGACGGCGAGGCGCCGGACGATCCGGCGGACTTCACCGCGCGGCTCGGCCGGCTGATCGAGCGCGGGCTCGCCTGATTGGCCTGAGGGGGAAGAAGATGCGGCGATCGGCGACGCCGCTTCGGACAGGGCCGGGCGGTTTCCCGCCCGGACGCTGTCGCAGCCTAGTGGATGC
>JAEVZM010000086.1 GCA_023392225.1 Pseudomonadota bacterium | reverse complement strand
TCATCCACTCCTTCTGGATCCCCGCGCTCGGCGGCAAGATGGATGCGATCCCGGGGCGCGAGAACGTCCTCCGGCTCACGGCCACGAAGCCAGGCGTCTATCGGGGTGTCTGCGCCGAGTTCTGTGGTGCGTCCCACGCCTTCATGGCGTTTCCGGTCGTCATCCACGACGGCGACGGCTTCGCCCGATGGCTGCGGCGCGAGGCGGCCTCCGCGACCGCAGAGGTTCCCGAATTTGTCGAGAACGGCTGCGGCGGGTGCCACGTCGTGCGCGGCGTTTCGGAGATGGGCTCGGTGGGACCCGACCTCACGCATTTCGGATCGCGAAGGACGATCGGTGCGGGCACTCTGCCCAACACGCCGGTGAACCTTCGCCGCTGGCTGGCCGATGCCCCGGCGGTCAAGCCGGGGGTGCACATGCCATCCTTCGCGGCGCTCGGCGACGCGGATCTCGACGCGCTCGTCGCCTTCCTCGGAGGGCTGCGCTGATGCCGGCTCGCGACCCCGACGCCGAGCTCGGGCGGCTGGCCGCGACGTGGCGTACTCCCGCCGGCTGGCGGATCCTGTCCGACGTCAACAACTCGACGGTCGGCATCTGGTACACGGCGACCGCCTTCGCCTTCATGCTGTTCGGCGGCGTGCTGGCGCTGATCATCCGCGCCCAGCTGGCAGTGCCGGAGAACGACCTCGTCTCCGCCGGCACGTTCAACCAGCTGTTCAGCCTGCACGGCACGGTGATGATGTTCCTCTTCGCCGTACCGGTCTTCGAGGCGGTCGCGATCCTCATCCTGCCGGCCATGCTTGGGGCGCGCGACCTGCCGTTCCCCCGCCTCTCGGCCTTCGGCTTCTGGTGCTTCGTGGTGGGCGGTGTCTTCGTCTGCGGCTCGATCTTCTTCGATGCCGCGCCCGATGCCGGCTGGTTCATGTATCCGCCGCTGTCGACCGAGCAGTCCGGCATCGGCGCCGATATCTGGCTGCTCGGCCTCAGCTTCATCGAGGTCGCATCGATCGCGGCCGCGGTGGAGCTGATCGTCGGCGTCCTCAAGTGCCGCGCGCCGGGCATGCACATCAACCTGACGCCGCTCTACGGCTGGTACGTGCTCGTGGTAGGCGGCATGATCCTCTTCGCCTTCCCGCCGCTGATCGCCGGCGATCTGCTCTTCGAGCTGGAGCGTGCCTTCGACTGGCCGTTCTTCGACGTCCGCCGCGGCGGCGACCCGATCCTCTGGCAGCACCTCTTCTGGATCTTCGGCCATCCGGAGGTCTACATCATCTTCCTGCCGGCGATCGCGCTGCTCGCCATGATCGTTCCGACCTTCGCGCAGCGGCCGATAACCGGCTATTCGTGGATCGTCCTCTCGGCACTGGGCACCGGATTCCTGAGTTTCGGGCTTTGGGTCCACCACATGTTCACCACCGGCCTGCCGGCAATCTCGCTGGGGTTCTTCTCCGCGGCGTCGGAGGCGGTGGCGATCCCCACCGGCATCCAGATATTCGCGTTCATCGCCACGGTCATGCTCGGCCGGGTGGTGCGGACCGTGCCGATGCTGTTCGCAGTCGGCGCCCTCGCCATCTTCATCGTCGGTGGGCTGACGGGCGTGATGGTTGCCGTGGCGCCGTTCGACTTTCAGGTCCACGATACCTATTTCGTCGTCGCCCACCTCCACTACACGCTGATCGGCGGCATGCTGTTCCCGGTGATGGGCGGCATCTGGTACTACTACCCCTTCGTGACCGGCCGCGCGCTCACGAAACGCCTCGGCATCTGGGCGTTCTGGGCCATGTTCGCGGGCTTCAACATCGCCTTCCTGCCGATGCACCTGACCGGCCTGCTCGGCATGCCGCGGCGCGTCTTCACCTACGGTAGCGAGCGCGGCTGGGATGCGCTGAACCTCGTCTCCAGCGTCGGCGCCTTCATCTTGGCGGCGGGCTTCCTGCTCCTCGTCTGGGACTGCCTCCGTCCAGGCAAGGCGCGGGTGGGGCGCAACCCCTGGGCCGCCGGCACGCTCGAGTGGCTGACGGCGCTGCCCGGTCCGCAATACGGTCTCCGCGCCATCCCCCAGATCGGCAGCCGCTACCCGCTCTGGGACGATCCAGGCCTTGCCGACCGGATCGCTCGCGGCGAGGGCTACCTGCCCGACGCAGAGGAGGGGCGGCGCGAGACGCTGGTCACCACCGTCCTCGACGCGACACCGCTCCAGGTGATGCGCGTCGGCACGCCGAGCTGGCTGCCGATGCTCGCCGCCTTCGCGCTCGGCGCGGTCTTCATCCTCGCGACCTTCTCGCTGTGGATTCCGGTGCTGGCATCGGGCCTCGTGTTCGTCACCATCCTGCTCCGCTGGCTCTGGACCGGCACCGCGGAGATTCCCGAGAAGCCCGCCAAGGACATCGGCGACGGTCGATACATGCCGCTCCACGCCGCCGGACCCTATTCGGCCGGCTGGTGGGCGATGTTCATCACCCTTACGGGCGACGCCACCGCGTACCTGTCTCTGGTCTTCGGCTACTTCTTCTTCTGGACCGTTCACGAGGATTTCCCGCCGCCTGGCGTCACCGGCCCGGGCTGGCTGTGGCCGCTGGTCGCGGCGGCCCTCGCGATCGCCGCCTGGAGGGCGACCTTCGTCGCGCGGAAGATCAACGCCGCCGGCAATCCCGCCACCGCGCGCCATCTCCTCTTCGCCGGCGGGATCGCCGGTTCCGGCTGTGCCGCCGCGCTGATGGCCGGTCCCTGGCTGTCGGGGCTCGAGCCGACCACCCATTCCTACCCGGCCATCGTCTGGGCGCTTGTCGTCTGGGTCGTCCTCCACCTCGCGGTGGGCCTCCTCATGCAGGGCTACTGCATCGCCCGTTCGATCTACGGGCGGCTGACGCCGACCCATGATTCCGATCTCTGGAACGTCACCCTCTACTGGCACTTCATCACCGTCTCGGTGGTCCTGACAGCACTTGTCATTGGCGGCTTCCCGGAGATGACATGAGCGACGACCCCATCACCCGTGAAGTCCGACGCGAGACGGGATCAGGTACCGACCTCTGGCGGGTGATCGTCTCGCCGATCATCTGGGCGCTGCACTTCGTCGCGAGCTACGTCACGGTCGCCGTCTATTGCGAGAAGGCTGGGCGCGACGCCGCGCTGGCGCCGGCCGAGATCGCCGTCATCGCCTACACCGTCGGGGCGCTCGCCGGCATCGGCTGGTCGACCGTTGGTCTCTGGCGCGTCCGCGGCCGCAGCCTCACCGACGACGACTTCGAGTACGAGCACAACGTCCCAGAGGAGCGGCACCGCTTCCTCGACCACGTCGCCCTCATGCTCTGCGTGCTGTCGGCCGTGGCGGTGCTCTACGTCGCGATCCCCATGCTCTACCTGTCGAACTGCCGATGAGGGGGCTCGCGCTCATCGCCGCTGGCGGTGCGGTCCTCGCCTTCGCATGGCTCGGGCCGCTCCCCGGGCTCGTGCCGGCGAGCTTCACCGCACACATGACGCTGCACATGGTGGTGGTCGGCATCGGCGTGCCCCTGCTGGCCATCGGCCTTGCCCTCCGCTTCCCGGCGACGCATCGGATAACCCCGGCGCTGGCCGCGGTGGCGAGCGTCCTCGACCTCGCCATCGTCTGGGCTTGGCATGCGCCGGCGCTCCACCATGCCTCGCGGGGAGGGGGCGCGATGCTCGCGCTCGAGCAGGCCATGTTCGCGCTCGTCACCCTCGGACTCTGGCTGACTGCCTTTGCCGGCCCCGCACTCGCCGGCGCGCTCGCCCTGTTCATGACCTCGATGCACATGACGCTGCTCGGTGCCCTCCTAGGGCTCGCCGGCCGCCCGGTCTATCCCGGCCATTCCCACGGCGGCCATCCGCTCGGCATCGATCCGCTCGCCGACCAGCAACTCGGTGGCGCGGTGATGCTCGGGGTTGGCGGTGCCGTCTATCTCGCCGCTGGCCTGTGGCTCGTCTCCCGGCTCCTTCGGAGGTCCTCGCCGTCATGAAGCGGCTCCGTCCCATCATCGTCGGCGGCGGTCTCGCCATCTTCGGTCTGGGGGTGCTGGCACTGTCCGGCATTCTCAACGTCGCAGCCAGCGTCAAGCCTTCGGCCGTCACCGAGTGGCTCTGGTACATCGGCGTTCGCCAGTCGGTGACACTGCGCTCGCTCGCGATCGAGGTCCCCGATCTCGGCGATCCGGCGCGAATCCGCCGCGCC
Source organism: Pseudomonadota bacterium (assembly GCA_023392225.1). Lineage (GTDB taxonomy): Bacteria > Pseudomonadota > Alphaproteobacteria > Rhizobiales > Kaistiaceae > Bauldia. The sequence continues at coordinate 158 of JAEVZM010000086.1, read as the reverse complement.
GCCGGCCACTACGACCTCGTCTGCGCCAAGTGCCACGGGACGCCCGACCGCCCGGCAGACGCATTCGCTCGAGCTCTCCTGCCGCGACCGCCGCCGCTCATGGACCAGATGGACCACAGGCGGCCGCCCCCGCGGGTCTTCTTGTCGGAGAAGAACGG
>JAEVZM010000080.1 GCA_023392225.1 Pseudomonadota bacterium | reverse complement strand
CGCCTCGATCCGTTCCAGGGGTTCCACGATGCCGTGGAGGCGTTCCGGCGCGCCGCGCCGGAGGGTTTCAAGCTCGTCATCGTCGGCGGCTCGCTCGGCGACGATGCCTATGCGGCCGACCTGAAGGCCGCCGCTTCGGACGACATCGTCTTCGCCGGGGCGCGATCGACCGCCGAGGTGCGCACCCTCTACCAGAACGCCGCGCTGTTCGTTCACCCGTCCTACCTCGAGGGCTTTCCGATCGTCGTGCTCGAGGCGCTGGCGGCCGACGTGCCGATCGTCGCCTCCGACATCCCGCCGCATCGGGAGGTCGGCCTCGACAGCCGCTGCTACTTCCCCAAGGGAGATGTCGAGGCGCTTTCCGCCATTCTGGCCGAGGGCGACTTCGCCCGTTTCCGGTGCTCGCGCCGGGAGCAGATCCTCGACGACAACGACTGGGACAGCGTCGCCCGCCGGCATCGCGACATCTTCCGCGAGGTCTGCGGCGTGTCGGCCCCTGCGGCCGGGCGGTCGATACCGCCGGACAGCACGCCGCGACACAAGACCGACTCGGTCGACTGACGAGGCGCGAGGCAGAGATGCGGAGCGTCCTGATCACCGGAGGGACAGGCTATATCGGCTCGCAGTGCTGCGTCGCGCTGATCGAGGCCGGATACCGCCCCGTCATCATCGACAATCTCGCCAACTCCCATCCGGCGGTGGTCGACGCCGTCGCGCTGCTGACCGGGGTCAGGCCGGCCTTCGTCGTCGGCGACATCCGGGACGGGGCGCTGGTCGAGGCGGTGCTCCGGGAGCACGACGTCGGATCGGTCATCCACTTCGCGGCGCTCAAGGCGGTGGGCGACTCGGTCGCCGAGCCACTTGCGTATTTCGACGTCAATGTCGGCGGCTCGATCGCGCTCCTGTCGGCGATGCGGAGGGCGGGGGTGCGCACGCTGGTGTTCTCCTCCTCGGCCGCGGTCTATGGCGATGCCGCCCGGGTCCCGATCGCCGAGGATGCGCCCTGCGTGCCGGCCAGCCCCTATGGACGGTCGAAGCTAATGGTCGAGGAGATGCTCGAGGACCTGGCGCGGTCGGAGCCTGGCTGGAGCATCGCCCGGCTGCGCTACTTCAACCCGGTCGGGGCGCATGCGAGCGGCCTGCTCGGCGAGGATCCGCGCGGCACGCCGAGCGGCCTGATGCCGCTGATCGGCGAGGTCGCCGCCGGTCGTCGTGCCCGGCTCGCCGTCTATGGCGGCGACTATCCGACCCCCGACGGCACCGGGCTGCGCGACTTCATCCACGTCACCGACCTCGTCGAGGGCCACCTCGCCGCGCTCCGCCGCATCGAGGGCGGATCCGATCTCCTCACCGTGAATCTCGGCACCGGACAGGGCCACACGGTGCTCGAGGTCGTCGCGGCCTTCGCGGCGGTCAGCGGCCGGGAAATTCCCTATGACATCGTCGCCCGGCGGCCGGGGGATGCGGCGGCCTCCTACGCCGATCCGTCCCTGGCGCGTGAGGTGCTGGGATGGTCGGCCCGCCGGCCGCTCGACGAGATGTGCGCGGATGCTTGGCGCTGGCAGTGCGGCAACTGGAAGATCGCCTGAGCGCGGGGGGCAGCGGCTGAGCGCGCTGCCCGAGTGCCGGCCGCCCGCGTGCCAAGCGGACTACTCCGGAGCGGCTCCGTTCGCGGCGGTGACCAGCGCGATGCCGCGATGCGCGAGTGCCATGGTCGGTGCGTTGGTGTTGGCCGTGACGATGCGGGGCATGGCCGAGGCGTCGATCACCCGCAGCCGATCGACGCCGCGGACGCGGAGCGTCGGGTCGAGGACCGCCATCGGGTCGTCATCGTGTCCCATGCGGCAGGTGCCGACCGGGTGATAGTCGGTCTTGACCGTCTGCCGCACATGCTCGTCGAGGGCGGCGTCGCTCGTGGCCTCCGGTCCCGGCAGGATCTCCCGGCCGACGATCCCGCCGAGCGGCATGGCGGCGAGGATGTCGCGGGCGACCCGCATGGCTTGCCGCAGGTGCCCGACATCGCCGGGATCGCCGAGATAGTTCGGGTCGACCAGCGGCAGGTCGTCCGGATTGGCGGAGCGGAGCCGGATCCGCCCGCGCGCCCGGGGACGCATGAGCACGGCGTGGAGCGTAACGCCGTCGAGATCGGGCACGCCGCGCACGTCCTTGTCGACATAGCTCGTCTTCGGCACGCACCAGATCTGTACGACGGGATCGCCGGTGCCGTCCTCCGGAACATGGAAGGAGCACGCCTCGCAGCCGTTGGTGGTGATGCGGCCGCGCCCGAAGAGCAGGTATTCGAGGCCGTTCCAGACCATGCGGGCGCCGCGATCCTGCAGGTAGTAGCCGTAGCGCCCGGGAGCGGTCGCCATCAGCGGCGCGCCGGCATGGTCCTGGAGGTTCTCCCCGACCCCGGGCAGGTCGACCCGGGGCTCGATGCCGTGGGCGCGGAGCTGATCGGCCGGACCGACGCCGGAGAGCATCAGCAGCTGCGGTGAGACGAAGGCGCCGGCCGCCAGCAGCACCTCGCCATCCGCCATGGCCCTCCGCGTCTCGCCCCGCTCGACATACTCGACGCCGATCGCCCTGCCGTTCTCGATCAGGATGCGCCGCACCCTGGTGCCGGTGACGATGGTGAGGTTCGGGTTGTCCCGGAGCGGCGTGATGAACGCGTCGACCGCGCTGCATCGGCGCCCGCCGCCGGTGGTGAGCTGCGGGTAGCCGACGCCAGACGGGTTGCCGCCGTTGAAGTCCGGCGTGAAGGGGACGCCCATGCCCTGGAGGGTGCGGACATAGATGTGGCTCATCTCGCAGATGAAGGCCGGATCGGAGACGCGCAGCGGACCGTCGACGCCTTGCACGGCGTCGTTGAACTTCTGGTTTCCCTCCATCGCGGTGAAGTGCCGGAGCATGAC